>CADBNS010000212.1 GCA_902796065.1 Ruminococcus flavefaciens | reverse complement strand
GCTTTCGCATTTCAAGTTTTTCTGACGCAGATATATTTTCTTTATGTTGAGCATTGGTTGGCTAAGTTTAGTTGGGGGAGCAATATAATCATTATACACTAAATCGCGCTCTTTTTCAAGCGGAAATTACTTGAAACTGCCTATTTGTGCAATATGCTGAGAACGGGGTACAGGGTATTGTGTAAAACGCAGTTTTGCACTAAAACAATACAAAAACTTGAAAATTACTATTGACATTTACTAATGAATGTGGTATTATATTATCAGAGAAAAGGAACAGCGAAAGCTGATCCAAGCTGAGTTTACTTGGACTGAGGTTAATACCTCAATGTAAATGAGTTCATGCGGAAAGGTGAGTGAGTCCGATGGAAGAAACGTCAGAACAGCAGCATGAAGCCGGCGGGCTTGCTGAGTGAATGGTGATGTTTCAGGGAATATAGGTCGATGTGACTTGTTCCATAGCGTATAAGCTACAGAGTTAGATAACTGTTCATAAGGCGGACGTGTGCTGGACATAATTACGGCTTCTGATCTAAGCTCATTTTTAGATACAGGATTATCTGAAACTACGACGATGAGTCTTTAGATATATTGTCGAAAATACGATGTAGAGGTTGAGTCCAATGAGAAGATAACTTTATCCGACTAAATACAATGGAAGCGGTCGATGGTACCGCAGGAAATAATTCTTAGAGGAGTAGTCCAATGGGAATATAAACTTATATTTGATCGAATAATTATCTGTTAGACTGTGACTATGCAGCGTATTCAGATAAGTAACTATAACTGAAAGGAATGAGTCCCGTAAAGTAAACTGGTAAGTGATGAAAGTCGCTTAAAACGAATTGAAAAAGCAAGGCCTCAGCTTCGTGCTGAGGCTTTTTGTATACAAAATAAAACTGACTCCCATTGAAGGAGTCAGAGTTTTTCATATTACTTTGCGCCCTTGCGCATAAGCACAGCGCCGACTGTCTTGAACATCAGCTTTAGATCCAGTGCTGAGCAGCGATTCTTTATGTACTTGATATCGCTCTCGACCCACTTGTCGAACTCCATATCGCTTCTGCCTTCAGTCTGGCATATACAGGAGAGTCCGCCCTTGACCAGAAGTCTTTCCATCTGTACCGGAGTGTAGAGGACTACCTCACGGGGAAGGGGTGGTCTTGGACCAATGATCGACATATCGCCTTTCAGCACATTCCAGAGCTGAGGGAGTTCGTCGATGGATGTTTTTCTGATGAACTTGCCGATGCGGGTGATACGCGGGTCATCGTCGCTTTTGAAAGCAAGTCCGTCACTTTTGTTCTGTTTCTGTACCTCTGCGAATTTTGCTTCCGCGTCCATACACATGGAACGCAGCTTATACATTCTGAACGGTTTGCCGTTCTTTGTCAGTCTTACTTGTGAGAAGAATGGATTTCCCTTATCGTCGATGTAAATGATACCAGCGATCACTCCCAGCGGGATAAGCAGTATCAGCAAAGCCAGTGATGAAGCGAAAATATCAAAGGCACGTTTACCGGTTTCGTAAGCCTTGCCGCCTCTTACCTTAGTTTTGCTGTATTTAAGTGTTTCTCTTACGCCGGTGTACAACAGGTTAAGTGAACGGTTATCAAAATCAAGAATAGGGTAATCGGTAACGCCTTCCTTGGAGCAAGTCTGCTGTTTTTTATCGACCTGCTTCAGGGTTTCTTCAGTTACCTGTTCTTCTGTTAATGCATTAGGATTTAATTTTAAATTTACTGTCTGCATTTCTGACCTCCTCTGTAAATCTGAAACCACAGTATAAAATACTGTAATAAAGATCCTTACCCACAGGAATCTGTTTTTCTTATCCTCAAAGAAGAATCAATTAATATCCTCCGCTGCGGCGCCCGAATGCCGCAAAGATATTATAGCATAATGTTCGTAGTCAAGTCAACGGAAAACATCAGAATCCAGAAATTACCTGAGAACTGATGCAGATGGTGTTCTGCGAGCTGATACGCCATCTCAACTTTTTGTATATTTTGCCCGTGGACTTACAGCCTTGTTTCATTATACCATAATATGTTTTTAAAATCAAGGGTTTTTTCCAAAATAGCAAAAATGGAAAAAATGGCAAAAAAAGACCATCAATCAACAGATTTCCTTATGGCAGCCATTACCTCGGAGGCTATATCCTCTTTTGAACGCATACTGCCTGCTGCTGTACACTCCACTATAGTCCATTTAAGCAGATCTGCGCAGTAGTCGGCGGCTTTACGCGAACGCATAAGGTAGTCAGTTGACCTCTCATGGATGTCCTTTTTAGCTGCATCGTTGTCATATCTTTTATCCAGGAGCTTCTGGCTCACGTCCGGATCCACACGGAGGTAGATGACCTTATCCGGCTCTGGAATGGCAATATATCTGTATTCAAACTCAAACAGCCATCTGAGATAGCTGTCCCACTGGTCCTCAGGCAGCTTTGAGCACTGATGAATGGCGTTTGAGGTGGTGTATCTGTCAGCGATGACGATACCACCGCTTTCGTAGTGTGCCTTCCACTTGGTCTGGAAGCTGGCGTAGCGGTCCACGGCGTAGAAAGCCGTAGCAGCGTAGGGATTTACGCAGTCCGGATCCTCACCGAACTGACCGCTGAGGTACATATTTATCAGCGCAGCAGACTGGCTGCTGTAGTCGGGAAATGACACCTTGATGACGTTTTTTCCATCATTTTTCAGTGATTCATACAGAGCTGTAGCCTGGGTATTCTTACCGCTGCCGTCAAGACCTTCGATTACGATAAGCTTACCTTTCATAATTCTATCGACCTCCCAATTATCACGTAAGCTTCATTATAACACATATTCCCTGCCATTTCAAGAGAATACGTGACATTCTCAAAGAACTTGTCGAAAATTTACAAATTGTAAATAATTGATATGTCAGGTATCAACAAATATTTACTCTATAAAGTGCATCAATGGAGTTGTGCGAAGAACATTGAGCCCAGTACAGTGAAGATTCCGCAGATAACGATCGAGAGGCTGCTCATAGCGCCCTCAGTCTCGCCGAGCTCCATAGCTTTAGCGGTACCAATGGCGTGAGAAGAGGTGCCCAGCGCCACACCGCGGGCGATAGGCTCATTGATGCGGAACAGTCTGAATACCAGTTCGCTTATGACGTTGCCGAAGATACCGGTGATGATGATCACTGCGGCAGTAATGGCAACATACCCGCCAAGCTCCTCTGATACGCCGATACCAATGGCAGTAGTGATGGATTTGGGCAGGAAGGTCACGTATTCTGCGTGGTCGAAGCTGAACAGCACCGCCATAGCGAGAATACTCAGCATACTTGTCAGAGCTCCGGAAGCGATACCGGCAATGATGGCCCAGACGTTATTTTTCAGCAGCTCAAACTGTCGGTGTAGGGGGATAGCCAGTGCAACTGTAGCTGGAGTCAGCAGGTAGCTGATGTATTTTGCGCCGTCGTAGTATTTCTGGTAGTCTATCTTCGTCACAGCCAGCAGAGCTATGACCAGTATAACAGACACCAGCAGGGGATTGAACACAGCGATACCGGTCTTTTTTCTGAGGATGGTACCGATCCCGTATGCGATGAGGCTGATTACTACTCCGAAGAACACGGAGTTCTCGAGGAAACCGATCATTTCTTCTCACCGCCCCTCATTCGTATGACGGCTTGTGTGACCAGTCCGGCAACAGCCATGACAACCACGGTGGAAACAGCCATGACTACGGCAAATTTCACAGCTGAGCCGCTTACGATGTCCCACGATTCCAGCAGCCCCACAGCAGCCGGAATGAACATTATAGGCATAATATCGATCAGGAACTGACCGGCCTTGTCAACGTGTTCAGCTTTCACTATACCGGTTTGCAGGGCGATAAACAGCAGAGCAATGCCGTATATGCTTGCAGGTACCGGCAGCGGTATAATGTGGTTCAGAATTTCTCCTGCAAAAGAGAAGAGGAGAATAATACAGAACTGTTTGATCTTATCCATTATTTCACTCCTGTCAGCTATAAAAAACGATGCCTACAAATGTAAGCATCGTCTGAAAATCATGATCGTGTTTATCAGTCCATTACCGGCATGAACGCCATAGCGCCAAGCTGAGCAGCCTTTTCGCCGGCTTCCTTGAATGAAAGCACATCATCGGTGATGAATGAAGTACCGGCATCTGAAGTGTAAGTACCCTCTGCATCGGGAGCCTTGTCAGCAGGTACGCGGAAATACCAGCGTGAACGGTACTCGTCAACAGAAGCGATGAAGCTGTTGTCAGTAGCAGCCTCCCATGTCTGAGAAACCTCAGTATCAGTATGTTTAACAGTCTCGATAACGTCGCCCAGTACAGCGCTTGCAGTTGGCAGTTTACCGGCGCCTCTGCCGTAGAACATAGTCTTGTCCACACCGTCAGCGTACACCATAACAGCGTTGAAAACGTCGCTTACGCCGGACATGATGTTCTCGAAGGGGATAAGAGTAGGCATTACAGTAGGCAGGATCTTTCCGTCAGCAGTTTTTGAAACGCTTGCGATGAGTCTGATAGCGCATCCGAGGACCTCAGCGGAGTCAACATCGCAGAGTTCGAGGTCAGTGATACCCTTAGTGTAAACGTCCTTAGGGTAAACGTGCTTGCCGAAAACGAGGGAAGAGATGATGCAGATCTTGCGGCAGGCATCGTGACCCTCGATGTCAGCAGTAGGATCCTTCTCAGCGTAGCCCAGTTTCTGAGCGAGGCTGAGGGCATCAGCGAAAGCCATTGAGTCGTCGTGCATTTTTGTGAGTATGAAGTTTGTGGTACCGTTGAGGATGCCGGCAACTTTATCGATGTCGTTTGCAGCGAGGCACTTATGGAGTGGTCTGATTATCGGGATAGCGCCGCCAACGCTTGCCTCGAAGAAGAAGTTGCAGTTATGAGCCTTAGCTGTTTCCAGGAGAATATCGCCTTTTTCAGCCACGAGCTCCTTATTTGAGGTCGAAACGCTCTTACCCTTTTCCAGGCAGGACTTAACGAAAGTGAAAGCCGGCTCAACGCCGCCCATGCACTCTGCAACAGCAGTTACCTCGTCATCATTGAGAATATCGTTGAAGTCCTTGGTGAACTTGTCCCTGAACGGGGAATCTGGGAAATCTCTCAGATCGAGAATATATTTTATGTCCATTTCAGTTCCGGCGCGTTTTTCGATGCTCTTCTTATTTTTATAGAAGAGTTCGACAACGCCTGAACCTACGACACCGTGTCCTAATACTGCTAATTTGACTGACATAATGGAAACCTCCGGAAATTATTCGGCTGAGAGAATTTTAACTTCTAAAACGCCGTTAAGATCTGTGATAGAATTAAGTGTATCGAGCTCCTCGGGGGACTCTGCGGTAAGCCTCAGTGAAATATTGACTGCGGCTGCACCGTCCACGGGAATGCTCTGATTGACCGTGAGAATATTAGCTTTGAGGTCGTGCAGGAAGACCAGAACGCTGGAGAGAACTCCGGGACTATCGCTGAGCAGCAGGTAGATATTGACTATCCTGCGGTCGAAAAGCTCCTCATATGAGAATACGAAGTCCTTGTACTTATAGTAAGCGCTGCGGGAGATCCCGATCCTTTTACAGGCTGAGGCAAAGCTCTTCTCACCCTTCTGAGCCATGAGCTTTTTAACTTCCAGAACTTTAGTAAAAACGTCCGGGAGTATCTGAGCATCAATGACTATAAGCTGTGATTTTTTTTCCATAGCTGATCACCTTAATAAGTCGTAATCGTCCGCCACTGACGAACAATTGTACATTACTTAATTACTATACCACTTTTTCAGACCAATGTCAAGGAATCTGCGAACGAGCTGTCAGTTTTCGGTGATTTGCTTATATTTCCCAAAGTGAGGCGAAATTTATTGTCTATAAATGCAGTAAAGAAAAATGCGGCACGAATGCCGCATTTTCCGTTATTATTCAGCAGAACTTACCGCGTCCTTCATGGATCTGACGTATTCGCCAACATAAGGAGCAGCATCTCTGCCGTATTTTTCCAGCAGCTTGATGATCGCAGAGCCAACGATAGCTCCGTCTGAAACAGCTGCCATCTTCTTAGCCTGTTCCGGAGTAGAAATGCCGAAGCCGACAGCACACGGAACAGAAGTATTATCGCGGATAAGCTTAACGATATGGCTGAGGTCGGTCTTGATCTCGCTTCTCACGCCGGTAACGCCGAGGCTGGACACCACATAGATAAAGCCTTCAGCTTCCTTAGCGATCATAGCGATGCGGTCCTCGGAGGTAGGAGCGATGAGAGAGATGAGGTCGATGCCGTACTGTTTTGCAACAGCGGAGAACTCGCCCTTTTCCTCGAAGGGAAGGTCGGGGAGAATGATACCGCCGATGCCGGTTTCGCAGCATCTTGCCATGAAGCGTTCAGCGTCGTAAGAGAAAACCACGTTTGCGTAAGTCATGAATACCATTGGTATTTTAACGTCCTTGCGCAGCTTAGCCACGAAATCGAAGATCTTGTCAGTAGTGACACCGCCTTTCAGCGCGCGTATATTAGCACCCTGAATCACCGGACCTTCTGCTGTAGGATCAGAGAAAGGGATGCCCAGTTCGATCAGGTCAGCGCCGTTTTCCGCAGCAGCGCGAACGACTTTAGCAGTAGTTTCAAGATCAGGATCGCCGCAGGTGATGAATGGTATAAAAGCTTTTCCGTTATTAAATGCTGATCTTATATTACTCATAAATATCTTCCCCTCTGTAACGTGCGATAGCAGCGCAGTCCTTGTCGCCGCGGCCTGAGATTGTGATGATGATGATCTTATCCTTATCCATAGTCGGAGCCAGCTTCAGCGCATAAGCAACAGCGTGAGCTGATTCGATAGCCGGAATGATACCCTCAACCCTTGAAAGGTACTCGAAGGCATTAACGGCCTCATCATCTGTAACGGGAACATATTCTGCACGTCCGATGTCGTGAAGATAAGCGTGTTCGGGGCCGACACCTGGGTAGTCGAGACCGGCGGAAATAGAGTATACCGGAGCGATCTGACCGTACTCATCCTGGCAGAAGTAGGACTTCATACCGTGGAAGATACCCAGTCTGCCGGTATTGACAGTAGCAGCGGTCTCGAAAGTATCGATACCGCGTCCTGCAGCCTCACAGCCGATGAGTCTTACGCCCTCATCGGGGATATAGTGGTAGAAGCTGCCGATAGCGTTTGAGCCTCCGCCGACGCAGGCAATGACCGCATCAGGGAGTCTGCCTTCTTTTTCGAGTATCTGAGCGCGTGACTCTCTTGAAATGACAGCCTGGAAATCGCGGACGATAGTTGGGAACGGGTGTGGACCCATTACAGAGCCGAGGCAGTAATGAGTATCGTCGATACGGGTAGTCCATTCGCGCATAGCTTCTGAGACAGCGTCCTTGAGGGTAGCGGTGCCGGTCTTGACGGGAACTACCTCAGAGCCCAGGAGCTTCATACGGTAAACGTTCAGAGCCTGGCGCCTGGTATCCTCCTCACCCATGAATACCACGCATTCCATGCCCATAAGTGCAGCAGCTGTAGCGGTAGCAACACCGTGCTGACCGGCACCTGTCTCAGCGATAAGTCTTGTCTTGCCCATTTTCTTCGCAAGAAGAGCCTGACCAAGAACGTTATTGATCTTGTGTGAGCCGGTGTGATTGAGGTCCTCGCGCTTGAGGTAGATCTTTGCGCCGCCAAGCTCTTTTGTCAGCTTTTCAGCGTAGTACAGGCGTGAGGGTCTTCCGGCATACTGGTCAAGGAGCTCGGTGAGTTCACGGTTGAAATCGGGGTCATTTTTGTAGTGATCGTAGGCATTTTCGAGTTCGATGATTGCGTTCATCAGTGTTTCGGGGATATACTGACCGCCGTGAACACCGAATCTTCCTTTGGATTGTGACATATTTTTATCGTTCCTTTCAGATCCTTACAGCATCGATGAAGGATCTCATTTTTTCCGGGTCCTTGAAACCGTTGGTTTCGAGACCGGAGCTTGCATCTATAGCGTATGGATGCAGACTTTCCATAGCATTTCCGGCGTTATCGGGAGTGATCCCGCCGGCGAGGAAATATGGTCTGCGCAGCTCTTTTATGAGTCTGTGGTCGAAGGTGATGCCTGAGCCCTTACCTGAGTCAAGCAGCACGAAATCTGCATCTGAATACTCAGCGTCCCTGATGTCCTCTTCTGAGCGGACAGTGAACGCCTTGATTATCGGTATTTCAACCATAGATCTGAGCTTAGCGATATACTCGTTGCTCTCGTTGCCGTGCAGCTGTATAAGGTCGATGACTTCCTGAGAAGCGAGTTCAGCGATGTTCTCAATATTCTCATCGACGAACACGCCAACTGCGGCTATTCTGTAATCCAGCTTCCATCTGAGATCAGCGGCCTTTTCCGGAGCGACATATCGCTTGCTGTCTCTGGAAAAAACGAAACCGACAAATTCCGGCATAACTTCGTTTGCGAAATCAATGTCGCAGTCTCTTGTGAGACCGCAAATCTTAACTTTAGTCATGTTTTTCAACCTCTCAATTCTGTTAATTTAGCCTTTTTGTCCGGAGCGCGCATGAGAGTTTCACCGATAAGAACGGCATCAGCGCCCGCATCCCGGAGAAGTGCTATATCTCCGGAGCTGCTAACTCCGCTTTCGGATACGAATAATATATTTTCCGGCACGAGCTCGCGCATACGGCGGCTGTTACCGGTATCCACGGAGAAGTCGTTCAGGTTGCGGTTATTTACGCCTATTATCCGCGCGCCTGCATTGATCGCCATGGAGATCTCTGATTCATCGTGGGTCTCTACCAGTGCCGACAGACCCAGCGAATCGCAGATACTTATATATTCTCTGATCTGCTCACAGGTGAGGATAGAACAGATCAGAAGAACAGCTTTTGCACCGAGGATCTTAGCCTCGTAGATCATATAATCGTCAACAGTGAAATCCTTGCGGATGCAGGGAATGCTGACGGACTCCGCGATCTGACGGAGGTACTCATCGCTGCCGAGGAACCATTTTGGCTCAGTCAGAACTGAAATGCAGTCAGCTCCGGCAGCCTCATATTCCTTAGCGATTTTAAGGTAAGGAAAGTCCTCGGCGATCACTCCTTTCGATGGTGAAGCCTTTTTGCATTCGCAGATGAATGCGATGTCCGGAGTTCTGAGCGCCTTCTCAAAAACGAACCCGCAGTCCGGAAGCGATAATGCAAGACTTTTGACCTTGTCGTATGGGTTTAACTGTTTAGCAGCCGCCACCCGTTCACGGGCGTGATCGGCGAGCTTATCAAGAATTGTCATTGGTATCACCTCAGTTGTTTGACAGCGTTATCAGCTTATCAAGCACAGCAGCAGCCTTTCCGGAGTCAATGAGCTGAGCAGCCAGACTGACACCGTCAGCCAGAGAATCCGCCTTGCCGCCGATATAAATAGCAGCGCCGGCATTCATGAGAACGGCATTTCGCTTGTGACCCTGTATTTCACCGGTAAGGATACCGCGTGTAATAGCCGCATTTTCCTGAGGAGTACCGCCCAGCAGATCATCTTTGGAGCAGCGCTCGAAGCCGAAGTCCTCAGGAGCGATGGTATAAGTTTTCATCCAGCCGTCCTTGTACTCGCAGATCTCCGTAGGAGCGCTGAGTGAGATTTCGTCCAGCTTGTCGGTACCGTACACGACCATACCGCTTTCTGAGCCCAGTTTCATGAGAACATTAGCGATCGGCTCGACGAGAACGCGGTCGTAAACGCCGAGGAGGTGATGCTTAGGGCTTGCTGGATTGGTAAGCGGACCGAGGATATTGAAAACGGTGCGGATACCCAGCTCTTTGCGGATAGGGCCGACGTACTTCATTGAGGTGTGGTATTTCTGCGCAAAGAAGAAGCAGAAGCCGACTTCATTGAGGAGTTCGCGGCATTTATCCGGTTCGAGGCTGATATTCACGCCGAGAGCCTCAAGGCAGTCAGCGGTACCGCTGAGGGAAGAAGCAGCGCGGTTGCCGTGTTTTGCGACCATAATGCCTGAAGCGGCGATGACCATAGCGGAGGTGGTGGAGATATTGAAGCTGTGAGCGTTATCTCCGCCGGTACCGACGATCTCCAGGAGATCGAGGTCATTCTCGAATTTGATTGCTGCATCGCGCATAGCAGCGGCGCAGCCTGTTATTTCGTCTATAGTTTCAGCATTGGTGCTCTTAGTGGAAAGAGCAGCGAGGAAAGCTGCATTCTGAGTGGGAGTAGTCTGTCCGGACATAATTTCCGAAATTACCTGGTAAGCCTCATCGTATGTCAGATCTTGCTTGTCAACTATTTTTACAATTGCTTCCTTTATCATTGCTTGTTTACCTCCGATAGGTTAAATATAAAAATATAATTAGTTATGCGAATCATGATCTGTCGTTGTTATAATCGTCATCCCCGATGTCGATGGATCCGATTATCAAGCAGCATCAATGGAGCTGCTTGTCATGTTCAGTTCACAGTTCTATGAAGTTTTTGAGCATAGTGCGACCGTCGGGAGTCATAATGGACTCCGGGTGGAACTGTACGCCGAATATCGGGTATTCCTTATGCTGGACGGCCATAACTTCGCCGTCATCGGCAACTGCAGTGACTTTGAGGCAGTCCGGCATAGTATCGGGATCAGCAGCAAGGGAGTGATACCTTGCTACAGGAGCATTGGGATCGATGCCGCTGAACAGCGGGCAGTCGGAGCTGAAGCTGATGGTGGACTGCTTACCGTGCATCAGTTTTCTTGCGTAGGTGACTGTAGCACCGTAAGCGGCACAGATAGCCTGATGTCCGAGGCAGACGCCCAGAGTAGGTATGTCTTTGCATACGGTACGTGCAGCCTCGACGATGACACCTGCATCCTCCGGACGTCCGGGGCCGGGGGAGAGGATGATCCTGTCGGGAGCGAGCTGTCTGATCTGATCGATGGTCATTTCGTCATTTCTGATGACGCGAATATCCGGAGAAAGTTCACCGATCATCTGGTAAAGGTTATATGAAAAGCTGTCGTAGTTATCGATAAGTAAGATCATAAGTCAGCCTCCTCTGCAAGTTTAAGGGCATTTACCACGGCAGCAGCCTTGTTGATGCACTCCTGGTATTCTTTTTCGGGGACAGAGTCGGCTACGATACCGGCGCCGCTGCGCACGAAGACCTTACCGTTTTTCTTGTAAGCGATGCGGATAGCGATGCAGGTGTCGAGGTTGCCGGTGAAATCGATATAACCGATAGCACCGCCGTAAATGCCGCGCTTATTGTTTTCGAGCTCAGCGATGAGCTGGCAGGCGCGGATCTTGGGGGCACCGGAAAGGGTACCGGCGGGCAGAACAGCGCTTACAGCGTCGATGCCGTCGAATTCATCGCGGATCTCTCCGCGCACAGTGGAGCCTATATGCATTACGTGGGAATATCTTTCGATACTGTGGAGTTTCTCCACCTGAACTGAGCCGAACCTGCTGATCTTACCGAGGTCATTTCTGCCGAGGTCGACGAGCATATTATGTTCAGCGAGTTCCTTTTCGTCGGAGAGGAGCCCTGCTTCAAGAGCCTTGTCCTCCTCCTCGGTCTTACCGCGTGGACGGGTACCTGCAAGCGGGAAGGTATGGAGCACACCGTTTTCCAGCTTGACGAGGGTTTCGGGAGAAGCACCGGCGATCTCCACATCGGTACCTGAAAAATAGAACATATAGGGAGAAGGGTTGATAGTTCTCAGCACTCTGTAGGTGTTGAAGAGGCTGCCCTCGAAACCGGCGCTGAGGCGGTTGGAGAGAACGATCTGGAAGATGTCGCCCTCGTGGATATAGTGCTTAGCGCGTTCCACCATGCCGCAGTACTGTTCCTTATCGAACAGGGGAGTGACCTCGCTGGTCAGGTGACCGGCAGGTTCCTTTCTGCGTTCGCCGGAGCGGAGGAGCTCGGCAAGCTGTGCGAGCTCAAGTTTAGCCTTATTGTAGCCTGTTTCCGGGTCATCGAGGGACATATTTGCGATAAGGATAATTTTCTGGCGGAAATTATCGAAGGCGATGACTTTATCGAAGAGCATAAGGTCCACGTCCTTGAAATTCTCGGAATCCTCCGTCTTTATGCGGAGACTTTTTTCTGAATAGGCCAGGAAGTCGTAGGAGAAATAGCCTACAAGTCCGCCGGTAAAGGAGGGAAGGTAGTCGAATTTCGGGCTTTTATAAGAATCGAGTATCTGTCTGATCTGGATGCTTGGGTCATCTGTCGTCATTCTGAGGTCACCGATGGTCAGGTCGTTGCCGACTGCGGTGATCTGGGTCTTGGGGTCGAAGCCGAGGAACGTATAGCGTCCCCATTTTTCCTTCTCCGCAACGGACTCCAGCATATAGCAGTGGGTAGAGATATTCTTCAGGATCTGCATAGCCTCGATAGGCGTGCAAATATCGGAGAGAATCTCACAGCTGACCGGGAGAATATCGTACTTCTTTGAAGCAGCGATCTCCATAACTTTGTCGAATGTTGGTAAATAGTTCATTCTGCACCTCCATAGGTATCTGTCAGGCACAAAAAAAGCCCTGACAGAGCGAATACTTCTGCCAAGGACGAATAGAAAATCTTATCCGCGGTACCACCTTGATTCACGATATAACCGTGCACTTGTCAGGGTACTGACATACCCCCGATGATTAACGCACATCTAACGTCACAGAATACTCCGGAGGCAAACTCCGTTTGACTGTGCCCTCGGCGGTCCATTTGCTGAGCTGGGGTCTGTCCGGTTCACACCAATCCGGGCTCTCTGAGAGATCATAAACAGCTTTATCTCCGCGTCATCGGTTTGTATTTTACTAACTATATTTTATCATAACTGCGCCTGTTTGTCAATAGTATACAGAAAAAATTTTTTATCTTTACCATATGTTGCATAAGGATTACTGAAATGGAGGCAAAGGGAGCGCAAAAAGTGCAAAACACCGTACAGTTTTTGCTGATTTTACAAAATGTTCAGAAAAAAATACGCCAAACACTTGCAAAATCTTCCGGAATAGTGTACAATATATTTGTATGTTGTTATTTTTCTGACAACACTATATCAAGTTAGTAATTTTAATAACGAAAGGATGTCATTACAATGGCAGGATTAAACAAGGTAACTGTAGAAGACATTAACGTTAAGGGCAGAAAGGTACTCGTAAGAGTTGATTTCAACGTTCCTATGAAGGACGGCGCAATCACCAACGACAACCGTATCCAGGCTGCACTTCCGACTATCAACAAGCTGGTAGAAAACGGCGCTAAGGTAGTTCTCTGCTCACACCTGGGCAAGCCGAAGAACGGTCCTGAGGCAAAGTTCTCACTGGCACCCGCAGCTGCAAGACTTGCAGAGCTCGTAAACACAAAGGTAGTATTTGCAGCTGACGATACAGTAGTAGGCGACAATGCAAAGAAGGCTGTTGCAGAGATGAAGGACGGCGAGATCGTAGTTCTTGAGAATACACGTTTCCGCGGCAATGAGGAGACAAAGAACGGCGAGGAGTTCTCAAAGGAACTGGCTGATCTTGTTGACGGTGAAGTATTCGTAATGGACGCATTCGGATCAGCACACCGTGCACACGCATCAACTGCCGGCGTAACAAAGTATGTCAAGGAAACTGCAGTCGGATACCTTATGCAGAAGGAGATCCAGTACCTCGGTAATGCCGTTGAAGATCCTGAGAGACCTTTCGTTGCGATCCTCGGCGGTGCAAAGGTAGCTGATAAGCTCAACGTTATCGACAATCTTCTTGAGAAGGCTGATACTCTCATCATCGGCGGCGGTATGGCATTTACCTTCCTTAAAGCCCAGGGTAAGGAAATCGGAAAGTCGCTCGTTGATAATGAGAAGATAGATTACTGTAAGGAAATGATGGCTAAGGCTGAG
>CADBNS010000211.1 GCA_902796065.1 Ruminococcus flavefaciens | reverse complement strand
GCTGTCGCCTTTCAAGGATTTTTAACGCAGTCACCGGCAAAATTTGACGAAAAGACGTGCATGAATCCCTATGTGGACAGGTTCTTAAAGTCCTTACTCAGGACAGGTGTTATTATACCATATGATATTCCGCCTTTCAACTCCATTCTGATCTTTCAGCTCCGTTCTGTAAACTTTTTTGATATGATCTGCAAAACAGAGGTACTTGAAATGTGACGTATCATATGTTATAATATATGTGAATAGAGATATGTTATGCTTATATCCGCAAATGTATGATCTGCACAGGGATTTAGGCGATCCCTTCATACGCGCGGATAATTATATATCAAAGGAGAAGATCAACATGAAGAAAACAGCAGCATTTATTGCCGCACTCCTCGTTACAGGCGGCAGTATTGCACTCCCATTCGGCAATTCAGGCGTTGCCGGAGTCAGTGCAGCAGACGGTTATGACATGAGCATTTCCGTCGATCTCAAGGGCGAGCGCAAGGAGATAAGTCCGCTTATCTATGGCGTTAACCAGTACACAACTCCACTCAAGAGCGTAAAGACCTATGCGGTCCGCCAGGGCGGTAACAGAATGACCGCTTATAACTGGGAGACTAATGCGTCCAATGCTGGCTCTGACTGGAAACACAGCTCAGATACCAACCTTTCTGAGTCCAATGACCCTGCTGACTGCGTACAGGGCCTCTCAAAGGAGGCTGCCAAGTACGGCGTTGGCTATAAGCTCACTACACTCCAGCTGGCAGGCTATGTTTCTGCTGATAAGAATGGTACGGTCACTGAGGAGGAGGTAGCTCCTTCAAAGCGCTGGAATGAGGTCGTCCTCACTAAGGACGCTCCTTATGCGGATACTCCTGACCTCACTGACGGTAAGGTGTATATGGACGAGTATGTGAACTATATCATCAATAAGCTGGGCGATTCACAGTCTGCTACAGGTATCCAGGGCTACAGCCTCGATAATGAGCCGACTCTCTGGCACCATACCCACAGCAGAATGCATCCGGAGCCGCTGACTATCGAGGAACTCCGGGATAAGTCCGTTACTATGGCTAAGGCTGTCAAGAAGCTGGACCCCAAGGCTGAGATCTTCGGACCTGCTCTCTATGGCTATACCGCTTTCGATCACCTCGCTGACGACGATAACAGCACAGAGTGGGAAACTGTCCGCGATGCCAACAAGTATCACTGGTATCTCGACTGCTACCTCGACCAGATGAAGAAGGCTTCCGATGAGTGCGGTACCCGTCTCCTCGACGTACTGGATATACACTACTACTCAGAGTCCGCAAGAAATGGCGCTGAGGACAGAGTTCAGTCAGTCCGCACACTCTACGAGAAAGGCTTCTCAGAGAACAGCTGGATAGGTCAGTGGTGTATGCAGAATGTTCCGATACTTCCTACTATCCAGGCTTCTATCGATAAGTACTACCCGGGTACAAAGCTCGGTATCAGTGAGTACAACTACGGCGGCGGTAATGACGCTTCCGGTACTATCGCACAGGCAGAGGCTCTTGGCTGCTATGCTGACCACAATGTTTACTTCGCTTCACTCTGGGGCGGAGAGCCATACATCGTTTCCGGTATCAACCTCTACACCAATTACGACGGTAAGGGCGGCGCTTTCGGCGATACCCTCATTCCCGCAAAGACTGAGGACGTTTCAAAGGCAAGCTCCTATGCTGCTGTAAACAAGGACGATGATTCCAAGGTAACTGTCATGGTCACAAATAAGGACATGACCTCCGCTGAGAATGCTTCTATCGCTCTCGTTGACGCTGACAAGGATTACAAGTCCGCTGCTGTATATGCAGTATACGGCGATACCGATCAGATCAGACTTATCGACATAATCAAGGACGTTAAGGATAACAACGTCAATGTAAAGCTGCCGGCATTCTCCGCTGCTATGGTCGTTGTTTCCGACAAGGCTGACGAATTCGATGATCTCAAGGTCTACGAGGAAGTTAAAACTGATGTCAAGACAGTTGAGTTCACTGACATCGATTCCATGACTGACAGCAAGGGATTCGTTACGGTTCCGATCACAGATTCAGACCACCTCTCCAAGATCGTCATCAAGGGCGATGTTACCTCAGATGCCGGCTCCGGCTGGGGTACAGCAGGCTGCGCTGTTTGCATCAATGCTGTTACTAAGGACGGTGAGTCTTTCTGGACTTATAAGGACTACTCACTCTCACTGGGCAGCGCTTCAACTGCTACTGTCAAGTTCGACGGTATCCTCAACAGAGAGATCGGCGAAGGTGACAACAAGGAGAAGATCGAAGTCGAGGCAGGTATCGCTGACGGTAAGGTAGAGCTCCAGAAATGGTGGGACGCTTCCGAGAAGGAAGACGAGGTAAAGGTCAAGTACACAAGCATTCAGGTCGTTTATGAGTACCCTCAGGGCGAGGCTCCTGCTGTTACTACAACTACAGCTCCTGCACCGGTCCAGACTACTACTTCTACTGCGGCAGAGGTAAAGACAACAACTACTACAGCTGCTCCGGCTCCGTCTATCGATCCTAAGGCTGTTTACGGTGATGTTAACCTCGACGGTAAGATAACACTTGCTGATGCTCTGGCTGTTTTACAGTATGTTGCAAATGCTGACAAGTATCCGCTGAAGGGTCAGGCTCTTATCAATGCTGACTGCTTCAACACCGGCGACGGTATCACTGCTATGGATTCCGTTTCGATCCAGAAATACGATACAAAGCTCATTACAAAGCTCCCTGAGCTTGTAGCTGAGTAAGAACCTTTCCGCATAGGGATTCATGCACGTCTTTTCGTCAAATTTTGCCTGAAAATCCGCACATTCACCCTACGTGGACAGGTTCTAAGAATAATTTAAGCCGTATCCTTCGCGGATACGGCTTTTCCTTTTTTATTCCCTTTTCTTTCCGTGACTTATGCGGTACTCCGACGGCGTTTCACCTGCCGCTTTTCTGAACTGCTTGGTGAAATAGCAGTAGGACGAATAGCCGCATCTGCCGGATATTTCCGTTACGGTCAGCTCCGTAGTCACAAGCAGCTCCTTTGCCTTCTCGATACGGAAATGTATCAGTTCGTCCATGATACTGCTGCCAAAGCAGGAGCGGTAGGACTTTTGCAGGTGACTGCGGCTTATGTGTACCTCGGAGCTTATGGTGTCTATATCCCAGTCGCGTTCCGGTTCGCGGCGCATTTCGTCCCTGACACGGCACAGCCTGTCAAACAGCGGACTCTCTGTAGCTCTGCGGCGAGGTTCGCAGGTTATGACGGTGTTCAGTGCTGCTGAGTGCACCACCTGATTTATGTCATCGGTAATTCCGGTGTCAAATCCGGCTTCGCCCATAGTGTAGGGCAGGTTCAGATCCGGATCGTCCATTGAATAGCGCAGGTGCAGCTTTTCGTTCAGTGCTGCCGACAGAGCTGGGATACGGTCGGCGGTATCGGTTATGACGATGAACGAATCAGCTGATGCAGCTGCACATATCTCTCCGTCCTCAAGGCACTGTGTAAGGCGCTGTGAAAATGCCCGTACCAGTGCGCAGAGCTCGTGGTATGAGTAAGAGAGTATGCGCTTACGGAAATCGGAGAGTATTATGCATATGAGCTTTGCCTGCCGACGCTTTCCGGTGCGGAGCATATCCTCTGCTGTGCGCAGCGTCGGAAGTCCGGTCATGGAGTCATGGGTGAAGCGTATCATGCGGTGCTTTTCGGCTGCCCGCTTGTGGAGCTGCTCGAGTACGCTGTCAAGGTAGGTTATCAGCAGCATATACGCTTTTCCGTATGATACGGCGTGTTTGCCGAAGGTGATGGCAGCATAGCCGTAGTAATGGCGTCCGGAGTGCAGGGGAGTGATGAAGTATGCAGCCGGATGCGCATGAGGTGCGGAGATCTCCGGAAGTATCTCATCGGAGTTGAAGAGTGTTCCCGGTGTGTAGAACCAGCCGTTGGACTTGCGCATTGTCGTGAGCCGCATGGGAGTATGTACGGCGAATTGCAGCTCACTGTCGCCTTGTCCGGCAAGCACCTTGGTGAACTCCTCCGTAAGGCAGATATTGAAACGGCTGTAGTCGTGGAGATAGAAGGCATAGTCGGATATTTTCTTCAGCGCACTTATGGTGTCCGGAGCATTATTTGCCTCATACAGCACATCGCGGGTGGTGAACTCCTCCATTGCCCGGTTAGCCATTGCAAGACGGCGTTTTTCCCGTCCCTTAGGCGTGTATATCTCACGGCAGCCGCAGCTGCGGCCGATGCGCAGTCCCTCTATCTCGTTGTGGGTACGCTGAGTCACCTTGCCGGTGATTATGCGGTAAAGTCGGCGGAAGGACTCAGCACCATGCTGGAAAGTGGCGCGTTTGTAGCTGGTGATGCTGAAATCGTTCTCGAAGTCTGCAAGTACGCAGTCAAATCCGGCTACGGCGATGTCCTCCGGTACGCGGATACCGCCCAGCGACAGGGCATTTATCAGCACCGATGCGGAGATGTCGTTGCCGCAGACCACAGCGTCCGGCCGCGGAAGGTTCCCGGAGAGTATATCCTCTGCCAGATGTATTGCCGCATCGTGCCAGAAATCGCCGTAGCGGTAGTAGCTCTTGTCGTAGTAGAGACCATGCTTGTTCATGGCATCAAAATAGCCGCCAAGACGCTCCTGCGCGTCAGAGTTGTTCTCCGGACCGGTAAGGCAGTAGATACGCTGATGATCGTGTGTCTCTATCATGTGGGTGACGAGACGCTCGAAGGGCTTGCGGTCGTCAGCGGAGGTATTCTCGAATATCTTGTGCTCAGTTCCGTCCATGAGCATTACCGGCTTCCTTGTCTGTATAAGCATGGATTCCAGTTCCTTTTCCAGCTTGGGCATCAGGAAGAATCTGCGGTCGAAGATATAACCGTCGAACTGCGGCGATGATATGAGCTGGTATATGTCCTTTTCATGGTCGCGGTGATCGCTCCATATGTGCTGGAGGTGACTGTTTGCGGATATGATAACGGTGTCGCAGCCGCTGCGGCAGGACTGCGCTATGATGCCGCGTATCGCCTCTGACTGCATCTCCATGTACGGGAGCGTGGTTACTACTCCGATAAGCAGCCGTTTTTTCAAGAATATCACCTCCTGTTATATCCGGACCTCAGCGGTCATGCCCTGTCGTATACATTGAAGGAGAGCCTTGCACTTTCACAGCGCCGTGAGGATACCAGCCGGAACTCCTTGTCGGTGAACCGGGGAAAATATGTATCTCCTTCGTACTCATCGTCCAGCTGCGTGAGATAGATCCTCTGCGCTATCTCCATGCCCTCGCGGTAGATAGCTGCGCCGCCGCACAGGAATATGTCGCGGAACTCATCATACGACCTTGCGAATGCGTGTGCAAGCTCTATTGCGTGGTCAAGGCTGCGGGCAGTCATAAGGTGCTGACCGCAGAAGCTGCGGCTGGTGGAGACAACTATATTCAGCCTCTCCGGCAGGGGATCGCCGATCTCCTCGAATGTGTGCCTGCCCATGATAACTGTGGAGCCGGTGGTGGTTTCGCGGAAATACGCCATATCCTCAGGTATCCTCCACGGTATCCTTCCGCCTGAGCCTATGACTCCGTTTTTAGCTGCGGCTGCTATTATACTGATCATTCTCTTCAAGCCTCCTGAGGAGCTGCGCTGTAGTCATGCCGAGGACGGGGTGTCTGTAGTCCGGCATCAGCTCAGCAGCAGGGATAAGCACAAAGCTGCGGTTGTGCATATCAGTGTGCGGTACTATCAGGTCATCGTCATCGATGATCTCATGGTCGTAGAATATTATATCAAGGTCCAGTGTGCGCGGACCCCAGTGTATCTCACGGGTGCGTCCGGCAGTATTCTCTATGTCGTGGAGGAGGTCCAGCAGTCCGTGAGGGGACAGGGTAGTGCGGAAACGTACTGCGCCGTTGAGAAAGTCGCTCTGATCGGTATAGCCGTATGGCTTGGTGACTATCAGCTCCGAACGCCGGAGATCCTTGATACGGTCATTCTCCTCCAATGCGCGTATGCCGTTGTCTATATAGCTGCGGCTGTCGCCGAGATTGGAGCCTACTGCCACCAGCACATCATGCCAGCCTCGGTGTATCTTCACCGAAACAGAGCCGAACTCCATGTCTATAGGCGCATCAGGCTTCCGCACCTCTATATCGACGCTCTTTACCAGACTGTATGTCCGGAGTATGGCATCTGCTGCGGTCTGGGCGGCGGTCTCTATGAGCTTGTATTTTTCCTTTGTCATGACCTCCGCGATGGTATGGCAGACCGCTCCGTAGTCCACGGAGTCTTCAAGGCAGTCGGTGGTGCCGGCTTTTTCTGTGTCAACGTACAGTACCGCGTTCACATAGAAGTACTGTCCGTTTATCTGTTCATGCTCAAATACGCCGTGATAGGCGTATATTTTCAGTTCGTCAATGCAGATCTTGTCCATTTCTGTATCCCTTCATTATTGCTTCTGTCATCTTTACTGTCCGCACATTTTCCTTTACGTCGTGGACTCTGATGAATGAAGCTCCCTTCATTACGCCGATCGTGGTTATTGCCAATGTGCCTTCAAGGCGCTGGTCAGCAGGCAGGTCCAGCGTAAGACCTATGACCGACTTGCGTGATGCTCCCAGGAGTACCGGCAGATCAAACAGTCTGCCGAACTCATCAAGGCGGTCTATGGCTTCAAGGTTGTTTTCGTAGGTCTTGCCGAAGCCTACGCCCGGGTCTATGATTATCCGGTCATGAGCTATCCCGGCTTTCATGGCGATCTTCAGCGTATCACGCATATCCTCTGTCATATCGCCGATGAAGTCAGTGTAGTCGGTATTGCTGCGGTTGTGCATCAGACAGCAGGCAGCTCCGGTACGTGCGATGAGCTGTGCCATTTCGCCGCTGTCGTATTTCAGTCCCCATATGTCGTTTATGAGGTCGGCACCGGCAGCTATACCGGCTTCTGCGACCTTATGCTTGTAGGTGTCAAGGGATATGGGAATGTCGAAATTCCTGCGTACAGCCTCTATAACGGGTACTACCCTGGATATTTCTTCTTCGTTGCTTATCATTGTGTAGCCCGGCCGTGTGGACTCTCCGCCGATGTCAACTATGTCCATACCGTCGTTTATCATCTGTTCAGTGCGGCGGAGTGCAGCATCTGTCGTGGTATAGCTGCCGCCGTCGGAGAATGAATCCGGTGTTACGTTCAGAATACCCATGACATAGCAGTGGTTTTTGGTATCAAATGTGCGGTTGCCTATTTTCATATTATACTCCAATCTCATAGTTCCTTTTGTATTCCGGCCAGTTACACTGTTCCCTTGCAGCACAGCAGAAGCAGCTGCGGGACTTCTTGTCCGCAAGGTAGAAAACAGTTTCCAGCTCGCTCCTGTGGGCATCTGCTTTTCGGTGAGAGGCAACAAGCCGCAGTATCTCAGCCTTTTTCGCCTCACTGCACTCAGTCTGCGCGAGTATCTCTCCGGCTATGGAGATGCCGGCTTCATCGTGAGGAGTTCCGCTGGTGTACTCTGCAATGCGTCCGATGTCGTGGAGCAGCGCGGCTGAGTATATAACATCAGCGTCAGCCTCTATGCCGCGCTCATTGCAGAGTATCACGGCGATACGCGCTACATTCAGGAAGTGCTCCATATCATGTCTGCAAAAGATACGGTCTTTTTCTATATAGTCCAGTGCTCCCGTGAGCCGTACATAACGTGGGTTATTGATTATCTGGTTGGCTAATTCAAGTTTCATAAACATCTTCCGGTTTCTGAATAAGGAAATACAGTGCCATTCACTATGCGTTGTGAAAGTCCTGTTTAGTAAATTATACCCTATAAACGTACTGTTGTCAATGTATGGCAGAGTGTGTGGAACTACCGCAATAAATGATTTGACACAATTGAAAGTATATGCTATAATCATACAGACATTTGTCGGAAACTATATATTGCTCCCAAAACTAAACCTTGCCAGCCAATGCTCAACAGAAAGAAAATTTATCTGCGTCAGAAAAACTTGAAATGCGAAAGCATTCCTTCGTTGATAAATCTCCTTTCTGACTTCGCCCTTTCTGGCAAAGTTTAATTGGGAGAGCAATAGAAAAGAGCAGAAAACATGAAAAAAAGGATCATTATGTCCGTACTCGGTGTACTTACCGGTGCGGTCAGCGTAGCCATTTTCAAAATGGCTGCCTTCGGAGTGGACCCATTCCAGTCGTTTATGAGCGGTATCAGTACCCTCATACCGATCAGCTTCGGTACCCTGTATGTTATCGTCAATGCAGTACTGCTGGCATTCAGCCTTATCTTCGACAGGCATTACATCGGTATCGCTACCTTTATCAACCTCTTCCTGCTGGGATACGTAACAGAGTATTCCTACAAGCTGCTGCAGTGGCTTGTACCGGAGCCTACAATGCTTCTGAGAATGATATTCCTCATTGTGGGCATCGTGATAATCTGTATCGGATCGTCGCTGTATATCACTGCCGATCTGGGAGTATCAACCTACGATGCAGTTGCACTCATCATGGCGAATAAGTGGAAGATAGGCAAGTTCAAGTTCATACGTGTCTGCACTGATGTGTGCTGTGTTGTGCTTGGAGTCATTATGTTCATGGCTGGCGGCGGTCAGCTGAGAGCAGTTCCCACAATTGCCGGTATCGGCACCATAATCACTGCGTTCTTCATGGGACCTCTGATAGAGTTCTTCAGTGAGCATATCGCGCGCAGGATCCTTGGAGATACCGTAAAGACTGCGGAATAAGACGGCTAAAGCCCGGGAGTCATGGAACTTCCGGGCTTTTTGTATCGATTATTTGTGTCTCAGATCCGGATGCTTCTGATAATACTGTTCCTTATCTGCATACATTCTCTCGTCTGCGGTCATCATATCGTAGCGTATATCATTTCTGCCGTCATCGATGCAGTAACCAACTGCAAAGCATACGCCGTTATTTGCGTTTATGTCAGAGTAGGTGCGGAGATGTGCTATTTTTTCGCTGAACTCCTCATCGCTCAGACCGGATACGAATATGGTGAACTCATCACCGCCTGCACGGTAAACATTCTGACCGGGAAATGTATTTTGCAGCACCATTGCGGCATTTTTCAGCAGCAGGTCTCCGGCTACGTGACCCTCGTTGTCGTTGATGCGCTTCAGTCCGTTGAGGTCGGCAAATACAACGCGCAGACGGTCGGGGTAAGGTGTTTTGCCTTCCACAATATCGTTGACGAGGTTGTTCATTGCATTCCTGTTCCTGACACCGGTCAGCAGGTCAACAGTACTCATTATTTCGAGGCGCTCTACAAGCTGATAGTTGGCTATGGCGTAGGATATGAAGTAGGTGGTCAGTTCAAGTGTCTCACGGATCTTGAGGGCACTGTCAACGTCAAAATCTGTTACCCAGATGTAACCCTTGGTCTCTCCGTTGTAGTTGAGCGGGAAGAGTACGAGTGTTTTCATATTGTACTGCTTCATTGACTCATACCATATTGGATTCCTTTCCTTCAGCACCTGCATATCCTGCGCGTTCTTTATCATCAGGAAGTCGCTGCCGGCGATAGTGTCCGGCCATGTGGAAACGATGTCGAAGAAATCGTTATTAATGATATTTTTTATGGAGCCAAGAGGTCCCTCGATGACATGGCTGTCGCTGAGTATCCTGCACGTTCTTGTATTGAAATCAGTCATCAGCAGGCAGCACCTGTTGGCGTTGCAGAGCTTGCGTATGTACGCAACTGTATCATCGATGGAGGTCTGAAAATCCGAACTGCTGTACAGCTTGATACAGGTCTGGAGTACGTTTGAGGCTGTTTCAAGGGGAATATTCGACATCAGTCCTGAATCGGCGTTCACGGTTATGGTGTATGTGTATGAGCAGTAGCCGATATTCTCATCGTCGCTGGTAATGGGCAGAAAGAATAGATTGAACCATATATCGAAACGCTCCGGGTGGACATAGGTGTGGAGCGGCTCCTTTTTTACAGCTGCCCTGTAGCAGAAATCCTCGAAATTCAGGTCGAAGGGGAAATACCTGGTATACAGGGAATTGGGTACAAAGACCTTCTCTTTTGCAACATCAGAGTTCGCATCGTTATTGCGCTCGATAGAGTCGATGTACGCTTGATTTCCGGCTACTATCCTGATGTCTCCGTATCCGCCGCCGGGTTTTTTCTCCACCGACATTATACAGGTCACTGAATCACTTGCATCTAAATATCCTTTAAAATCCATAGCACGACCTCACATTCTGAGCAAAAACTGTCTGTTTTGTTATTTAGTATTATATCATATATTACCTTCCATTTCAATAGGCATTTTGCGAAAATGTGCACAAACTTTTCGGATTGGGCTCTGCTTGATATACATAATATCATTAAAGCTGTTATATAATAAAAACGCATCGTCCACAGCAGGATGATGCGTTTTTGTATGCTGATCGTTGGTATGGCATTAGATGCTTATAAGTACTGCTTCATCAGAGCATCAACAGTCTTTTCGATGGTTTCGATGTGCGTGGAGTTCATCTCGTCGGAATGCCGCTTCATTTTCTTTTCAAATGAATTGAGCTTCTTGGAGATGTCAGCAGGTGCGCTGAGCTCTTCGAGATCGCGTTTTACGTCGGCAGTAGCTCTTTCGATCATCTGCGTAATATAGGTATCCTTTGTTTCAATAAGTTTATCTGCTTCCTTTGCAAGTGATTCTCCGGGAATGGTGATCTTTTCCTGCATATAAGCCAGACCGATCGCCTTTTTAATAGCCATATCGTATCTGTAGAAAAACACGGTAGGATTTGACGTTGTTTTCATTGTCTCAAGGCTCTCTTTGTATTGCAGACGATATGAATGTGCATTCTGTTTGCAGAAATCCTCTGTTATTTCCGAAGCCTTGGGTAAATGAGTTATTGCGTTTTTTCCGTACTGCTTACTGTTTGTATACTTTTTCCATTTGCTTCCAGAAGAAAAAGAACTGAATAGTTTTTTTATTCCGATTTCCATTTGATCACCGTTACCTTTTAAAAATTTGCTGTTTAAAAGGGATCATATCCCTTTAAATTGTATCTTTTTGTACTTAGGCAGCTTTCTTGCGACTTCCTCACGGGCATTGGGATCCATGAAGAATCCGCCTTGTACATCTGCGATCTCATCACAGTGTACACCGCGACCCTCTTCGGTAGTGCGGTCGCGTTCGAGTCCGTTAGCTGCGATAACGAACTTCCATTTTCCGTCGTCAGTCTTTACCAGATCTCCGCCTGCACCGCATACTGCGCATTCTATCGGATACTGTAGCCCGCGCCATTGGGGTTCACCAAGACAAAGACAATTGCTGTGACAGTTTGGACACCAGCCGGCTTCGGGATCACCCAGCCATTTGCGCTCCGGTGCCGGAGTATTCAGCGCCTTCATAACATTTGCACCTATCTCCCTTGCGCGGGCGAGCTTCTCATCGTACAGCAGTACGTGTGCCGGAGCCGGCACCTGAGTCGCCATATACATATCCACGATCTTGAAGCTGTTTGTGACCGTGGTCACCTGCATACACTCCAGAGCCATTGACTGCCATGAGCGTGTAGAACCGCCCACAGCGATAAGAGCTCCCACACGGTCGCGTGGCTGGATAGCTCCGATCTTTGTGAGGAATGCAGATTCGTATGCAAGATTCCGGTGCATGAATTTGAGGAACAGGGATGACGGCATGAGGTCATATGTAGGAGCCGCAAAAATAACAGCGTCCTGATTAAGCATAACATTCATGATCTTATGCTTGTCGTCCTTATCCTTCAGTGAACATCCGGTATTCTTTCCCATTGACATACCCATTGTGCACGATGTGCAGCCATTGCAGTCAAGAAGTTCATAGTCTCTTAGATTGATCATTGTAACATCTGCGCCTTGTTCCTGACAGACGAGGAGAGCCTCCTTTAGAAGGATCTCGCAGTTGCTGTCTTTGCGGCCGGCGGTAACACCCATAACTGTAAATCCCATAACAAACTCCTTTTCCATAAGCGGTCAGACCTCTTTTTCCTTTGAGAGGAAGGCCAGAGAGGATGCTTATTAAAAAAATTACTCTTTTTGTGTGAATGAAACATAAGAATACCGTCTATTTATTCTATTATATGTTATTTTTGATCAAAAATCAATACAATTATATTAAGAGGAATAACAATTTTTTTTTAAAAATATTGTTAGAGTTGTTACTTGAAATTCTTTCTCAAATATGGTATAATTAATATTTTGTGTATCTCACAAGAAGAAACAGCGCCTCCACAAGGGAGACGCTGCTTTTTTTGTTATGGATCTGCGAAGTTATTACTTCTTATCTGCTGCTGAAGGTATACCTTTGATATACTTTGTTTCAGTGAGATATTCCATTATCGGTAATGTATCATACTCTGTTGAGATATATGAGTAGTAGATCAGTACCAGTGTAGCATCTGATGAATCGATCATACCATCACCGTTGATGTCAGCTGCTGCTGCCTGTGCTTCAGTGAAGGTACCGCTTTCACCGGTTGAAAGGTAAGTGTACTGAACGAGTATCATTGTAGCATCGGAAGCATCGATGATTCCGTCGCTGTTAATATCACCGTAGTTTACAGGCTCAACAGGAGTTACATCTGTAGTTACAGGAATGATAACGGTTGTTGATGCTGTAGTAGTAGTTACAGGCTTAGCTGTAGTAGTTGTGGTGGTAGTTGTAACAGGCTTAGCTGTAGTGGTTGTAGTAGTTGTTGTAACAGGCTTAGCT
>CADBNS010000210.1 GCA_902796065.1 Ruminococcus flavefaciens | reverse complement strand
CAAGGCAAAAATCCGCCGACGGGCTGTCGCCCTTCAAGGATTTTTAACGCAGTCACCGGCAAAACTTGACGAAAAGACGTGCATGAATCCCTATGTGGACAGGTTCTTAAACTCATATCCGGCTTCCTGCATTTCTTGTGCATAATCATTTATGCTTTTTCCAGTAAACTCACTTGGATCTTCCTTAATTCTTTCAGCGTCAACATATCCATTTTCCTGAATTCCGTAATCTCCATTATGCACCAGCACACAATTCCCGCTGACGAAATAGGTATGGAAATCCTCAGAGTATTAGCGGAACATCATCACGCGATCAGGAAAGCGATTCGCACAATCCGAAATAATCCATGAACAAGGCGTTATTAACAGTTATATACTTGTCTGTTTCTGTATCAGATATACTTATAGGTTCATGGAATACTTCCTCCATCTCATTATAGCTTAATCTGGTATAGCCTTTGCCGGACAGATAATCAACGATCATTTCGTCCATAATGAATTGTTTTTTGCTGTATGCCTCGTCTCTGAATCCGTCAAGGCACGGGTCTATGCCGTCACTGTCGGGATTATCCATAGAGAATTCGTGCTGCAGATAATAATACTTTACGATCTTATTTATGTAAAGGATAGAATCATATCTTATGGTTATTCCTTTTGCATCTGCAACATTAACAGCGATGTGTATCTCTTCTGTCGGTTCGTTTTCGGAGTCGTATAGTTCAACATTGTCTGCCGACATTTTGATTTTAGTGATCAGATCATCAATAAAACCGAGCCTGTTATTACATCCGCGAATGAACAAGTCAGTGTTGTTATCACAGTAGATGTTTTTTATAATAATTTTCAGTTCGTTACGCATAAATCGCTCCATGTTTTTTCTATCTGATTAATAATATTATCGATCTCATGCTTATTCAAGGTGACTTCAGTTATAACTGCATTATCCAGAATATGATGTGACTCATATGAATCATATTCGCGCTCAGAGCTGCCAATTATTCTGATCATATCGTTATTTCTGACAACAAAAACGAAGCAGCTTTCATCGGTTATTACAGTTGGAGAAAGTACATATCTATAATCATTTTCATATTCAAAATCAGATGGATATGCCATATCATAAATACTTGAAAACAATTGCTCTTTTCCCTGAAAAAAGAGTTCTTTGTTATCCGGAATATTCTTAAGTACACTGAGCACATTATACAATGATGTACTTATGACAGCGTTAATCAAATGATCCGGTATCATTTTTCCGTCGAGGCACAGTGCGAAATGACCATTATCATAACTGTCAGACAAAATCCAGTCATTGACTTTATCAAACATAACAGCGAATTTATAAGGATCTCCGATTATCATAATTACCAGTGTTCTCCTTGAAACATGAATGATTTATTCCTCTGATATAAAAGCATTATAGATGTCTGATATACACATTTTTGGGTGATGTTATTCTTATCACGTATTATTCATCGTAATACCCTTTTTTGCCTGACAGAATACTTTCCATTACTCCATCAGGAGCGTAAATTCCAATAGATTTAGAATAACTGATCAATCCATCATCATCTTGTTCAAAATCTTCTATTATACCTTTAGCTACATCAAAATCTGTTGGGAATATCAGCATATTATCTATATAAACTTCCGCTTCGTCAAATATCTCAACAGCTTCACATTTATTATCTTCATCATAAAAAACATGACAGTATCCAAAATCATCAGTAGTATTCATGTCATCATCAAATTTATAGAATTCTACCGCATCACCAAGTTCTTTTCTGACTTCTTCTCTGTTCATTCCAAATAAAACATTATTAAAGCCAATGTTTGGAGTTAGATCTATTCTCATATTTTACCATTCCTTTCCAATTCATTAACGTATTTCCACATTTCACCTATTCCTTTATCATATTTATTGCCAAATTTTGTTCTAATATCCTTTATATCCATTTTTATAGCTTCTCTAAACTTTCCTTGTTTTATTAAGTTTTCTTGTTTTGTTCTATATGCTTGGGATTTTTTTGATCTTCCCCAGCTTGCTGTCTGTCTATGATCACTTTTCTCCATTCGTATAGCAGGTCCTTCGTTTTCAGAAAGCGTACTGCTCTTTTTTGCAGGCATATGATGTATTTCTTCTTCTTGGTAAAGCTTCCCATCCTTGTCTTGTTTTAACTGACCGTAACTTCCTCCGCATTCTGAATTATGCACCAGCACACAATTCCCGCTGACGAAATATGTATGGAAATCCTCCACCTGGAAATTATAGACCGTCCGGAGTTCACCGTCGTGGAGCTCTTCGCGGAAGATATTCTCAACGTGGAGGATACTGCCATCAGCGTCAACGAGCTCCGAACCGATACACAGAGCGCAGGCATTAACGAAGCCCTGCCCCCTGACATAGAACGGGTGGTCGTAGGTGGTGATGATCTTCTCGCCGTTGATGGTGAGGTGAACCAGCTTATCGGTAGTGCGGATGTAGGTCTCAAGAACCTTTTTCTTACCAATGACGAGGGAATCCTCATCAGCGGCGATGACGAAATCGCCGGCTTTGATCTGTTCGATAGCCACCAGACCGGAGGTGGTAAGTACGAGAGTACCTGCAACGAAGCACTTCATAGTAGTAGTCATACCGCCGGTGAACGCAGCCACAGCGGATACGCCCAGCTGGAAGAAGTTATACGCCTTACTCTGGTGGAGCTTAGCATTCAGCGCAGCAATATCGCCGTTTCCGAAGGCCTTGTCCAGGAGGGCGATGGTATCGAAGCCGCCCATAACGGTACTCATGACCTTAGTAACAGCGGCAACGCCCTTGACGCATCTACCGATCTTGGATATACACGCGGCACCCTTGTACGCAGCATTAAGGCCTTTACCGGCGAGAGCGCCGAGCTGACCCAGACCTGCGAAGGCACCTCCCATAATAGCGCCGCTTATAGCGCCTGAGAAGGCACCGTTCTCGAATCCCTCGAAGAACGAGCCTCCGTTAGCCATACTTTCAAGCCCTCCTGAAACGCCGCCGATAACAGCGCCCATGATAGCGCCCCAGCAGGCACCGGCAAGGATAGCACCTACGCCTGTGCACAGCAGCACAACGGCAACGACCACTACAACGATGGTAACGATGAGCTTCCAGTGCTCAGCGCACCACTCAGCAGCACTTGCGATAGCGTCGCAGATCTTTTCCAGCTTAGACTTTTCGCATTCCGGCTTGAGATAGGAATACCGGCTGTAGAAGTCCTCTTTAGCCTTGTTGATCTCAGACTTAGCGGAGCTGTCGCGGTTAGCGGCGGTATTGATGAAGCTGGTGAGCTGACCGTTGAGACGTTTGAGGTCATCGATTTTGTCCTCCTCGCTTTTTGAGGAAGAGCTGATGCTGTCAACGGTAGCCTGGAGGTCACAAGTGCTGCTGTCCACGCCCTGGAGCGTACTTTTCAAAGTATCAAGCTGAACATCGAGGTTATCGAGGGATTTAAGGATATTGTCGATAAAACCGTTTGCGCTGTTGAGCTTGTCTTTGTACAGTGTAATTGTGGACATAAAAATCTCCTTTCATAGAATATATTTCAAAAAATGCTGTAATAATTTATAATATACCATTATTCATTATATAGTAATATAACGCACGAGTCAAGTCGTAAAGAGCGAATCTCTATTGTTTGAACTGCTCAAAAGTGATTTGAAAACATAGTGCAAAACGACAAAAATTTAATTATCGGCGGCAATTCGTTGACACGGTGTCAAAATGCTGATATAATGGTTATATCGCATTATTATCGTGACATGATATATTTTATAGCAAGGAGTTTTAGTATGTACGATATTCTTAAAACAATAACCGGTCCCGGCGACCTGAAAAAACTGTCACTGAATGAGATGAAGCAGCTTGCGGAAGAGATACGTCAGGCACTGATGAACCGCCTTTCAAAGCACGGCGGACATTTCGGACCTAACTTCGGTATGGTCGAGGCAACTATCGCCCTCCACTACGTATTCGACTCACCCAGAGACAAGTTCGTATTTGACGTATCCCACCAGACCTACCCCCACAAAATGCTGACAGGACGCGCACTTTCCTACATCGATGATGCGCACTTCGATGATATATCCGGATATACCAATCCCGAGGAGAGCGAGCACGATCACTTCAACGTAGGTCATACTTCCACATCAGTGAGTCTTGCTGCCGGACTTGCCAGAGGAAGGGATCTCACTGGCGGCAAGGAGAATATAATCGCAATAATCGGTGACGGTTCGCTAAGCGGCGGCGAGGCACTTGAGGGTATCGACCTTGCCGGCGAGATGGATACGAATTTCATCATCGTGGTCAACGATAATGATATGTCCATAGCTGAAAATCACGGCGGAATGTATAAGAATCTCCGCGAACTCCGTGAGAACGGCGGAAAGGCTGAGACCAACCTCTTCACAGCTATGGGACTTGACTATACCTTCGTAGCTGACGGAAACGATATTCAGCAGCTAATAGATGCATTCAGCAAGGTCAAGGACTCCACTCGTCCCGTGGTAGTCCACATCGCGACCCAGAAGGGTAAGGGATATAAGGACGCTGAGATAAACAAGGAGCAGTGGCACTGGTGTATGCCTTTTGACCCTGAGACAGGTAAGTCTCTGTTCAGCTTTGACGGAGAGGACTATGGCTCACTTACCGGAGAGTTCCTCATGAAGAAGATCAAGACTGACCCCGCAGTATGCGCGATCACAGCTGCAACTCCGACAGCATTCGGCTTTACAGCTGACAAGCGTAAGGAAGCCGGAAGGCAGTTCGTTGATGTAGGTATCGCAGAGGAGACTGCTGTAGCACTTGCGTCCGGTATCGCACGTAACGGAGGCAAGCCGGTTATCGGCTTCAACAGTACATTCATGCAGCGTACCTACGACCAGATACTCCAGGACGTCTGCATCAACGGCTCACCGGTAACAATACTCTCATTTGCCGCATCAGTATGGGGCATGAGCGATGTCACACATCTCGGAATCTATGATATTCCCATGATCTCAAACATTCCGGAGCTTGTATACCTCGCACCTACCTGCGCTGAGGAGTACTTCGCAATGCTGGACTGGTCCATAGAGCAGAACAAATACCCCGTAGCTATCCGCGTACCCTGCAACGGCGTGATACACACAGGCAGGAGCGTACAGACAGACTACAGTGAGCTGAACAAGTATGAGGTCACAAAGAAGGGCAGCGGCGTGGCTATCCTTGCACTTGGCGACTTCTATCAGATGGGCGAGCAGACTGCCGCTGAGCTTGAAAAGCGCGGTATCAGCGCTACACTCGTCAACCCGCGCTTCATAACCGGACTTGATACAGAGCTTCTGGAGCAGCTCCGCAGCGGTCACAGCGCAGTCATCACACTGGAAGACGGCGTACTCGACGGCGGATTCGGACAGAAGATAGCTGCATACTACGGTGACAGCTCCATGAAGGTGAAGTGCTTCGGACTTGAGAAGAAGTTCTATGACAGATACAATGCCGTAGAGGTGCTCCGCGGACTTGGAATAGTGCCTGAAAAGCTGGCTGATACAGCAGAGGCTATGCTGGGCAGGTGAGCTGACCGTCTTTACAAACAGAGAAAATGATGATATAATAGTGTCATAATTTATTGTTAAAGGTGGGAATAAAAATGAGCTATTCATTTGATACAGAAAAGGTCGCAGCTGAACTCATACAGTGGGTGAAGGACTACTTTGCTGAGAATGCATCACCGGAAACTAAAGCCGTGATAGGTATATCAGGCGGCAAGGACAGCTCCGTAGCTGCTGCTGTATGCGTCAAGGCACTGGGTAAGGACCGCGTTATCGGCGTACTCATGCCGCAGGGCGAGCAGGCAGATATTGCCTACAGCAGACTTCTTGTGGATACTCTGGGAATACAGAGCTACACCATCAATATCGGCGATACCGTCAGCACATTCATGAACGAGCTTGGCAAGCATATCGAGCCTAATGCTCAGGCAGTGATAAATACTCCCGCACGTATACGCATGACCACACTGTACGCAGTTGCAGCGTGTGTAGGCGCAAGAGTGGTAAATACCTGCAATCTCTCGGAGGACTGGGTAGGCTACTCCACAAAGTACGGTGATGCTGCCGGCGATTTCTCTCCGCTTTCAGACCTGACGGTTACAGAGGTGCTGAAAATAGGCGACTACCTCGGACTTCCGAAGGAGCTGGTACATAAGGTGCCGATCGACGGACTTTGCGGAAAGACCGACGAGGAGAACCTGGGCTTCACTTACGCTATGCTGGATACATATATCCGCGGCGAGGACGACCTCAGCGCGTATCCGGAGATAAAGGAGAAGATCGACCGTATGCATTGTAATAACCTCCATAAACTCCGCCTTATGCCCAAGTACGAGCAGACCAGATGATAATATACGGCGGATGCCGGAACTCTATATGTAACGAACGGGGGAAACCTTTCCATAGAAAGGTTTCCCCCGTACATTTTCCAGAGCTTTCTGACTGCAAATCGATCATTCAGGTTAATACTTTATCATTCTTCCTCATCAACAATATCGATAGCAAAATCCAATACTTCACCAAAATCGTTAAAGATAACGCATTCTTCTTTGATCCTTTCATATACAATACGAATACCTTATACTTTTAGTGAGTTACCATAAATGAATACGCGCGGAATTCCCTGCATAAGCAGCGAGGGTATAAAATTATCCGGCTTCCCGAGGAAAGAAGGGAAGCCGGATCCTCATAAGGAGGTGGAGTTTATGAAAGTGAAGATGTCGAT
>CADBNS010000209.1 GCA_902796065.1 Ruminococcus flavefaciens | reverse complement strand
GACAGCCCGTCGGCGGATTTTTGCCTTGTCACCGACAAAATTATGCCTGAAAATCCGCACATTCACCCTATGTGGACAGGTTCTAAATTTCCTTTCTGACTTCGCCTTTCTGGCAAAGTTTAATTGGGAGAGCAATAGTTTGCAGTATTGACTTTGATGCTGGAAGAGTGTATAATAAATAATGTATACTCTCGTGCAGAATGCATATAATACCCGGACAGCACCGCGTTTATCTGCGGCTGTTTATCAAAGCATGGGAGTGTTGAAATGGGTAAAAAAATAAAAACAGAAAAGAGTCCTGAAACGCTGGCGGAAAGAGCTGACCTCATCGAAAAGACCGGAGAGGTCCTGACGCAGGATGCCAGACACCTGATCCACTGTCTGACCATAATCGGTCAGATCGAGGGACATTATGTCCTTCCGGAGCAGAGCAAGTCCACGAAGTATGAGCATATCATTCCGTCTCTTGTCGCCATCGAGCAGGACAGAAGCGTTGAAGGACTGCTTATTATACTGAATACTGTCGGCGGCGATGTGGAGGCTGGTCTTGCCATTGCAGAACTTATCGCCGGCATGAAAACACCTACGGTATCGCTGGTGGTCGGCGGAGGTCACTCCATCGGAGTTCCCCTTGCAGTCAGCGCAAAGCATTCGTTTATTGTTCCCTCTGCGTCCATGACCATTCATCCGGTCAGAATGAACGGGACTGTGATTGGTGTTCCACAGACTATGGCGTATATCGACAAGATACAGGACAGAATGATCCGCTTCGTGACTGCTAACAGCGCGGTCAGGGAAAAGGAGTTCCGCAGACTGATGATGAATACAGATGAGCTCATCATGGACGTCGGTACGGTGCTGGAAGGCGAAAAAGCCGTGGAGACCGGACTCATTGACAGTATGGGCGGACTCAGCGATGCTGTGGAGTGCCTGTACGATATGATAGAAAATACAGAGAAAAGATACAGATGACCGGAGAGATCTCCGGTACATACTGCGGTGTGCAGAACATAATGGAGGATACAAATGGCTGATAATATAAAAACAGAAGAGACTATCCCGCTTCCGGCAGAGGGTGATCCTGCGCCGGAGCCTATAGCCGGTAATGCTCCGCGCAAGAGAAGCAGCGGAAATAAAAAAAGCTCAGGCAGCAGGGGGGGCTCCGGAAAAGGCGGCTCTTCGTCCAAAACCAGTGCCAAGGATCGCCTTATTCAGGCTCAGAACGAGCGCAACCGCACATGGTCCGTCATACTATTTGCAGCTGGTGTGCTCATTGCGGCTATGGCTCTGATCCCCGGCAGCTCCGGCTGGCACAGAGTTCACGACTTCCTGCTGGGAGTTTTCGGCGTGTCGGTATTCTTTGTGCCGATAATACTGATATATACCTCAGTCCTCATAGGCATGAACAAGACTCAGGAGGACATCTCCGGAAGAGCTGTATGGGGCGTGGGCCTTACGTTCCTGTCCAGTGCGGCTATAGAGGTGTTCTTCGTGGGCAAGCTGCCCGGACTGGGATTCTTCAAGAACATTCCCGCTCTCTTCGATGAGGGCGTTGCACTTAAAGGAGGCGGCGTCGCAAGCTACCTCATCGGCGGTACCCTGCTGAAGCTGCTCGGCGGTACAGGTGCTAAGATAACCACGATACTTCTATTCTTCGTGCTCATTCTCCTGCTGACCGGCAAGGGTATCATGGAGTTCTTTGATATGATCCTTACTCCGTTCCGCTTCCTGATGCGGTGCGCTGCGGGTGTGCACAGTATGCTGGTGGACGGCGACTTCGACCTCGGATTCTACGGTGAGGACGATGAGGACGACGATGACGAAAAGTCTAAGTTCGACCAGGATATGGAGGCGATAGAGATCGCTAACAGCAAGCATCCCGATCCGGAGCCAAAGCCTGCACCTATAAAAATGCGCCGCGGTATTCCCGACGAAAACGGCTTCGTTATGGACGTTCCCCTTCCGGGAGAGGCAAGCGTGATCTACGAGGAGGATCCCGTGGACGTACCTATATACGGACTGGCTGATCCGCTTGATGTACCGATATTCATTGATAATCCGGACGTACCGGAAAAACTGCCGGAGCCTGATCCGGTGGATACGAGTCTTGACGACCTTATCAGCAAGGCTGCTGCCGGAAAGCCTGCAAAGTCCGTCACACAGGCAGCTGATACATGGAAAGAGGAAACTCCGGCAGAGCCGCCTAAGGAGAATGCACCGCTGTACATACTCCCGAGTCTTGATCTGCTCACACCGCCGGATAACAGCTCAAACAGTGCTGAGGCGGCTGCTGAGATGCACGAGAAGGCAGGCACTATCGTGAATACCTTCAAGAGCTTCGGCGTTGAGGTGAAGATAAGCAATATCTGCCGCGGACCTTCAATTACACGTTATGAGCTGCAGCCGGGCGCCGGTGTCAAGGTATCGAAGATACGCGGTCTCGAGGACGACATCGCTCTGAGCCTTGCTGCACAGGGTGTCCGCATAGAAGCACCTATCCCCGGAAAACCGGCGGTTGGCATAGAAGTGCCGAATATTCACAAGGATACCGTAACTCTCCGGGAGATTCTTTCCTCTCAGGAGTTCCGCAATTCGCAGAGCAAGCTGTCCTTCGCAGTCGGCAAGGACATCGCCGGAAACGCTATAGTCGGCGATATTACCAAGATGCCCCATGTTATCATCGCCGGAACTACCGGTTCAGGTAAGTCTGTCTGCACCCGTTCCATAATCATGAGTATCCTCTACAACGCTAAGCCGGAAGAGGTAAAGCTCATTCTTATTGACCCGAAAATGGTCGAATTCAAGGTGTTTGACGGTATCCCGCACTTGCTGATACCTATTGTTATCGACCCCAAAAAGGCTGCCGGTGCGCTTAACTGGGCTGTTAACGAAATGATGCGCAGATACTCCACATTTGCCGATGTGGGAGCCAATGACCTGAAATCATACAACGAGCTCACTGAGGTGGAGGACGAGCTCACACCGATGCCGCAGATAGTCGTATTCATCGACGAGCTGGCTGATATGATGCTTGTTGCCGGCAAGGAGGTTGAGGATTCTATCTGCCGTCTGGCACAGATGGGCCGTGCTGCCGGTATGCACCTCGTTGTTGCTACTCAGCGTCCGACCACTGATGTTATCACCGGCCTTATCAAGGCGAATATCCCAAGCCGTATTGCACTTTCCGTTATGTCACAGGTGGATTCAAGGACCATCATCGATATGGCAGGTGCAGATAAGCTCCTGGGTAACGGTGATATGCTGTATATGCCTATCGGTATGAACAAGCCGGTGAGAGTTCAGGGCTGCTTTGCTTCAAGTAAGGACATTAGTGCTACACTGAGCTTCATCAAGGCTCAGAGCGAGGTCGAGTACGACAGCTCCATTACCGATGCTGTTGACAGCTACGTACCCCAGACCAAGGGCAATGACCGTGATGACGGCGATTCGGCTCCGGTCGCAACTGACGAGGATTTCATCGTGAGAGCTGTGGAGATTGCTGTTCACAACGGTCAGCTGTCCACTACCATGCTCCAGAAGAAGCTGAAGCTGGGATACGCGAGAGCTTCACGTATCATGGACGAGCTGGAGGAAATGGGAGTCATCGGTCCCAGCGAAGGTTCAAAACCGCGAAAAGTATATATGTCCCAGATGCAGTACGATGACTGGAAGCTGAGACGTATGGAGAATAACTGACATTAGATCGGGAGTGAGGATATGTACGAAGGTTTTTTACCGACTACAAGGCGAGAGATGGACGAGCTCGGCATTGAGCAGTTCGACTTCATATATATTACCGGCGATGCCTATGTTGACCACCCCAGCTTCGGAGCTGCTATTGTTACGCGGCTCATTGAGGATATGGGCTTTACGGTCGGCGTGATCTCACAGCCGGACTGGCATACCGACAAGGACTTCAGCCGCTTCGGAGCTCCGAAATATGCGTTTCTGGTCACAGCCGGAAATATCGATTCCATGGTGGCACATTATACCGCTGCAAAGAGAAAGCGCTCCGATGATGCGTATTCTCCGGGCGGTCTTGCCGGAAAGCGTCCGGACCGCGCAGTTATCGTCTACTGCCAGAAACTCAGGGAGTACTTCGGTGACGTCCCCATTGCTATTGGCGGACTTGAGGCATCTCTGCGCAGATTCGCCCATTACGACTACTGGGACGATGCTGTGAGACCTTCCGTACTGGTGGACAGCGGCGCTGATATTCTGATGTACGGCATGGGTGAGCACCAGATAAAAGAAATATGCACACGCTTGTCTCAGGGCGAAAGTATCCATGATATACACGATGTGCGCGGTACCTGCTATCTGACAGAACCAGTCAATACTCCTATCGGTGCGGCACAGTGCCCGTCCTTTGAGCAGGTGCGCGACAGCAAGCCGGAGTATGCAAAGGCGGTCAAGATACAGTACGACTGGCAGGACGAGGTATACGGAAAGATAATCATACAGCGCCACGGCAAGATGATGCTTGTGCAGAATCCGCCGGCTTTCAGCCTTACCACTGAGGAGCTGGATCACATCTACAGCCTGCCGTATACACGCGCTGTACACCCAAGTTACGAATCTCAGGGAGGTGTCCCCGGTATCGAGGAGGTGCGCTTCTCTATCACTCATAACCGCGGCTGCTTCGGATACTGCAATTTCTGCTCCATTGCCCTCCATCAGGGACGAAGAGTTACTGTTCGCAGCGAAGCGTCAGTTCTGGCGGAGGCGGAGCGTATTACTAAAATGCCGGATTTCAAGGGATATATCCACGATGTCGGAGGCCCTACGGCGGATTTCCGCCGGCCTTCCTGCGATAAGCAGCTGAGTAAGGGTCTGTGCATGGGAAAGAAATGCCTTGCACCTACTCCTTGTCCGGCTCTGAAGGTGGATCATACCGAGTATCTGGCTATGCTCCGGAAGATAAGGAAGGTCAAGGGCGTGAAGAGAGTGTTCATACGCTCCGGTATCCGCTACGACTACCTCATGGAGGACAAGGACGATGAGTTCATGCGGGAACTGATAAAGCACCACGTAAGCGGTCAGCTCAAGGTAGCTCCGGAGCACTGCTCCGCGGTAGTCCTTGACAAAATGGGTAAGCCCCACATCGAGTCCTACAAAGCCTTCCAGAAGAGATTCTACGAAATAACCAAGGGTATGGGCAAGGAGCAGTACCTCGTGCCGTACCTTATGTCGTCCCATCCGGGAAGTACCCTAAATGAGGCGATAGATCTGGCACTGTTCCTCCGCGATAACAAGATCCGTCCGGAACAGGTGCAGGACTTCTACCCTACGCCGGGAACCATCTCTACTGCGATGTTCTATACAGAGCTGGATCCGTATACTATGGAGAAGGTGTATGTTCCGAAAACTCCCAAAGAGAAGGCTATGCAGAGAGCTCTGTTACAGTATTTCCGCCCGCAGAACAGGGAGATAGTACTGGAGGCACTGAAAAAAGCCGGCAGACGCGACCTTATCGGTTCATCACCTAAGTGCCTCGTGGAGGATATTGCTCCACGGGGAGGAAATACCGGCAAAAAAGGCGGTGAAGGCAATTGGCGGAAAAAAGACGCGGGTCAGAAAAAACAGAGACCAAACTCACCGAACAACAGGAACAGCTCTATGCGGAGCTCCGGAGGAAAGCTGAAGAACGGCTCAAGGAAAAAGAACGGTTCAGGAAAACACTAAAGCGTACAGCGCGCAATGTGCTGATAATACTGCTGCTGTTCTGTGCCGGAGCTGTATTCTGGTACCTGCGCAGACCTCAGTATTATCCCGCTGAGGGCGAGCTGGCTGTACATATCATCGATGTGGGACAGGGCGACTGCATACTGGTGTCCGCCGGCAGGGAGAATATGCTCATCGACTGCGGTGAGTACTCACAGGCTCCGGCAGTAAGGAATTACCTCGAACGCTGCGGAGTAAGCAGGCTGGACTGCATCGTGTGTACCCATCCCCACTCCGATCACATGGGCGGTATGGGCTATATCATCGACCATTTCAAGGTGGGTCAGGTACTTGTGCCTCACGTTGACGACAGCGATATACCGTCCGCGGTGTTCTATGAGAAGTTCCTTGATGCGGTCAGCGGCAAGAATGTCGGGATCTCTGAGGTCAGGGCAGGCGATACGTTCACTGTTGGTGACGGACGGTGTACCGTTATAGCTCCGTATGCGGATAAGTACGATAATGTCAACAACTATTCCGTGTGCATCATGCTGACCCACGGCAGGAAGAGCTTCCTGTTCACCGGCGATGCGGAGGAGCTTTCCGAGCAGGAGATGCTCCTTTCCGGCAGACTTATGCATACCGATGTCTACAAAGCCGGTCACCACGGAAGCAGTACCTCATCATCTCCGGCATTCCTTGCAGCTGTGTCACCGGAATATGCGGCGATCTCCTGCGGAACTGCCAATCCCTACGGACATCCGGACGACGATGTGGTGAAGCGGCTGAATAAATACACAGGGGATATATACCGCACTGACCTCAACGGCACGATCGTTTTCATTTCTGACGGTGAGGAGATCAAGGTATACCCCGAAAGGAGCGGCAAATGACTGTAGTTGACCGGTTTGAGGGACAGTATGCTGTCCTTGAAACAGACAGCGGAATGAAAACAGTGCTGCGGACTGAGCTTCCGGCTGATGCCCATGAGGGCGATGTGCTGTGCTGCTCCGGCGGAAGTTACTCCGTGGACAGCGAGGAAACGGAAAGACGCAGAAAAGCAGCAGCTCATAAGCTGAAAAAACTATTAAGGGGAAATTATGACTGATATTATTATAATCGGCGCAGGTGCGGCAGGTACTATGGCTGCTGTACAGGCTGCGCGGCT
>CADBNS010000208.1 GCA_902796065.1 Ruminococcus flavefaciens | reverse complement strand
GACAGCCCGTCGGCGGATTTTTGCCTTGTCACCGACAAAATTATGCCTGAAAATCCGTACATTCACCCTATGTGGACAGGTTCTCATTCTCATTCTTCATATCTTCATTGAGCCCGGACTGCTTTCAGTGCCGGATTCTGAGTCTTGCCGCCGGTATCGCGGAAGCGTCTTACAATAAGTGCAGCCATGAATATGACTACAGCAAAGCCGGTCTGTATCAGCATGAACTGTGCCAGTTTTCCGCTGTTATAAGCCTCATCACCGCATAGCATGGAGTTAGCTCTGATGTACCAGTACAGCGGAAGGAATCTTCCCACAGCCTGCACCTTGCTGTCCAGAACGTCAAGGGGTACGAATGAGCCGCAAAGGAAGCTCATGCCCAGAGTGGTCAGCTGAGTACACAGGTTCAGCATATTTCCGTCCATCTCAAAACCGGCGAACAGGAAAGCGATGGATATAGCCACCAGTGAGAGTATCAGCGCATTCAGTGCAGCCAGCAGTGCTTTTCCGTGATAGAAGCCGCCTTGCAGGTACATTCCCACAGCCAGTACCGCGAGGAGAACGAGCATAACATACACAACAGCACCAAGATAAATCTGGAAGTTATAGCTTGCGAATCTCACGCTGGAGCAGCTGGTGCGCAGGCGGATGTCCTTCCTTCTCATTGCCATCAGCACCGGACAAAGAGTGCTCATCAGCGCTGCCAGGTAAACATAGGGCAGAGAGCGGAAATATCCGGCGAAGTCGTGGCTGAAATCCTCATTTCCGGCTTTAGTAAAGGAGGCGTTGGTGACTTCAGTTTCATGCGAGAGGGTATCCTCCGCGGACTTTACAGCCTCCGCAAGGTCCATGCCGCCTGCCTGATAAGCAGCGACAGCCTTCACGTAGTTGTCAAGGAAGCTCTTCATGTACACGGTGGAATAGCTGTCATGCATATGGCTGCTGGTGAAGAGGTCAGCGGTCGTGCCTGATGCCAGCTTCTCTGCGTAACCCTTGTTGATGGTGAGTATGTAGTCTGCGGTGCAGTAGTAGAGAGCGTCCATGATGGCGTCCTCATTGTTATCTACTTCTACCCTGTTGTGCTTGCTGAGGATAAACTCAGTCAGAGCGCGGCTTTCGGGGGTATCGTCCTCATCGAATATGCAAATATCGATGCGTGAGGGCTTGAACGCCTCTGCGCCGGAGTCTATTTTCGACATGGGGATAGAAATAGCGAAGAAAATGCCGATATACAGTATAACTATGAACATATGTCTTTTCAGCACTTTCATAAAAGCCTTAAATACTTGCATAGCTCTTCCTCCTTGACATGATGAAGCCGATGAGTGTGAATACAGCCGACATTATCAGCATTGAAGCCATTTTCGTGATGAATCTGCGGTAGTCGCCGTAGATGTTGAGGCAGTAGAAGCTGTCGGAGATGAGTGAAGCTGGATTGATGCTGTTGAACCACGGAGCGAACTTCGCAATGAAAGCCTTCATTTCGCCCAGCATAAGACCGCTAATGAAGCAGCTCATCATGCATACAGACATGACGATGCCGTTTTTCAAGCGCAGACCGCCCTTTCCCAGCACTCCCACCATGAATCCCATTGAAATGCCCAGCATTCCTCCGACGATAGCGGAGAGGTAGACCAGCGGCAGTCTTTTGCCGAAGTCCACGCCCAGAATGAAGTGTATGAAGCTGACGGCGATGCAGGTACACAGAGTACTTAGAATGAAGCTGCCTGCGAAGCTGCCGAGTATATTGGTGATGCCCTTAGCCGGAGCTGCGCCCTTTCGTGCACCCAGCACTGACATATTGGGTGAGTTGTTCTCAGCAATGCGCAGACCCACAAGTGCGTTGTAGAGTGCTGTCATAGCAAGGAGGTTGTAGAAGTACTGGATAAAGTTGTCGGTATTGCCGTGAGTAACGGGTATTTCCCGGCAGCTTGAAGCCTCATCTGCGAAAATGCTGATGACCTTTTCAGCGCTGTTTGGGTCGTGCATGACGGCATTTTTTATCATTTTCTCCTCCGCAGCGTACTGGTCGAGGAACTCTTTCAGAATGGTCTGGTCCATGCCGCTGCCGTAGACGGTGAGGGTGCGGTAGGTGCCGCAGTTGTAGATGATGCCCTTAATATCGCCGCTTTCCAGCATTTTCAGTGCCTTATCCTCAGCGACCTTCTGTGAGCTGAGCATGGGGTCATCGCCGCTGCACATGGAATCGATTATGGTGTCGAATACGGGATCGGCGGAGTTTTCAACAATCGCAACGGGGATTGTTGAAAACTTGGTAGTCTTATCGTATAGTCCGGAGAATGCCAAATGGAACAGAGTGCCCAGTCCGATAGGGAAGGCGATCAGCCAGAATACCAGCACCTTGTTACGGAGCATGGACAGTATGTAGTATTTCATTTCGTGCAGGAACATGGTCATTCCTCCTTATCTCTCAGGTCAGTGCCGATCAGTTCAAGGAATACGTCATTGAGCGTAGGAAGCTCAGTGTAGACCCTGCCGAAGGCGATGCCGTTCTTTTCCATAACGTCCAGAACGCGCATTAGGTTGTGTTTTCCGCCGGAGCAGCGGACAGTAAGTCTGCCGTCGCTGTAGACGGTATCATAAACGTGTGGGAGCTCATTTATCAACATGAGGACCTTGTCCGGAAGTTCCAGAGCTTCGATGCTGATGGTCTCAGTATTCTTTATCATGCGTTTCAGCTCATCGTTGGTACCGTCTGCGATCTTGTGACCCTTATCCATGATAACGATGCGTGTGCATATTTTTTCGACCTCCTCCATGTAGTGGGAGGTATATATAATGGTAGCACCGGCGCGGTTGAGTTCCTGAATACCCTCCAGAATGCGGTTGCGGCTTTGGGGGTCAACAGCCACGGTGGGCTCGTCAAGGATAATTAGCTTTGGCTTGTGAGCTATACCGCAGGCGATGTTCAGTCTGCGGAGGAGACCGCCGGAGAGCTTCTTGGGATAGAATTTGCGGAAGTCGTCAAGTCCCACGAAGCGGATAGCCTCATCAACGCACTGTCTGCGCTTCTGCTTGTCGGTGATATACAGACCGCAGAAATAATCGATGTTCTCATAGACGGTCAGCTCCTCAATAACAGCGACATTCTGCATGATAACGCCGATGTCTTTTTTTATGTCGTAGCTGACTGGAGTCATTTCCCTGCCGAATATCTGAATATCGCCCTTGTCGTAGGTCAGCAGGGAAAGCAGGCAGTTTATGGTAGTGGTCTTGCCGGAGCCGTTAGGTCCGAGGAGACCCAGTATTTCGCCCTCGTAGATCTCAAGGCTGAAATGGTCCAGAGCGATGAGGTCGCCGTAGCGCTTCACCAGATTGTCTATCTTAACTACAGTATTTGTCATATGAGTATGCCTCCTGTTCGTTGTTTTCTGTAACCATTATAGCATTTGCAGCTGTCATTTTGTAGTGTCCCCAGTCAGTTTGTGACATGACATTTGTCATATAGCAAAGCCCCGGAGTACGGCAGAGTACCCGGGGCATGGCATTAGGGAAAATCAATAGAAAAGCCATAGTATTTCCGGACGTACATCAGAAATACTATGGCATAAGTTCCTGTATCAGCAGCGTCAGCTTTTACTTTTTGAGGAATTCCTCAAAAGTGCCTGAACCGCCGGTTGAGAGGAATGAGTAGAACTTGAGAACCTCAGTAGCATCGGCAGCATCGATCTTGTCATCGACGATGACCTCAGCAGCCTTTCTCTGAGTAGCGTTAAGACCGGAAGCACCGCCTGTAGAGAGGTTTGAGTAAGCCTTGAGTATGTCGGTAGCATCAGCAGCATCGATCTTGCCGTCGAGAGTGACATCGCCCAGCATGAAAGGAGCGTTGCCGGAGAGAGTTATCTTGTCGGTGAGGTTAACGCCGAATGAGTCAACGACCTCCATCATGGTAACGCCGGGATCAGCGTTCTTATTACCGGAGAAGTAGAGCTTTATGACCACATCGCCGTCAGCCAGAGCGATCTCTTCGGAATTATCGCTGCGGAAAGCGACCTCATTAGTATTCTTGCCGTACTCAGTTTTACCCTCGAACTTGCTGCCGTTCTCGGCTTTAACGAAGGTAAGTCCGTCGGCATCAGCGACAGAGAAAGAGTAGCCGGCGATCTTGAGTGAAGCAGCCTTTGCGACGGAAACAGTCAGAACGACCTGATCGCCGTTGACGCTTTTTTCTATTTTAAAGTTGGCGGTATTAGCAGATTCAGATTTCATAGAAGCAGCAGAGATCTCCGGAGTAGTCGCTGCGTTAGCTGAGAGAGCAGATGAACTGATAGCACCGCCGGCAGCCATGAGCTGAACAGCAGAAGCAAAAGCGATTATCTTATTGATTTTCATAAAAATATCCTCCTGAAATAATTGTAGGTACAGACATACCTTTGTAATATTATATCACTAAGAACGGAGCATATCATCACTGATTTGTTAATTGATTATTCTTTTTGTAAAATGAAAGTTAGGTGAAAATTCGTTAACAATATTGACTTGGATAATGGCACATGATATAATATTAACAAAGCGGTACGGAATAAACTGGATCTTCTGCCGCTTTATGATATAGGAATAATTATTGGAGGTATCACGTATGAAAAACAACACAAGACGCATTGCAGCAGCAGTACTTGCTTTCTGCATCACAGCCGGAACAATGCCGGCAATGAACTACCGCACTGTATTCCCCACAGCATATGCTGCTGAGGAGGAGGGTACATATGTAGCGAAGGACGGAATGTTCTACATTGAATATGCAGACCATATTGCAATGATCTACTGCGAACCGGACGGAGATACACTTGCATTTCCTGACACAGTAGATGGAAAGCCGGTGACTGCGATCATTTCAAATGTTAGAATTGAAGATTACACAAGTGATAATTATGACTTGGCTGATATTCCGGAATTTCCTGATTCAGTGAAGAAGGTATTCATTCCTGAGGGCGTTGAAGAGATCGGCGATGATGTGTTCTTCTGTACAGATGGTGATAGTGGACTGAATGAATTATATCTTCCTTCAACACTGAAAAAGGTTGGAGATTCTGCTTTTGAAAACAATACACATCTTAATGTCTATGGTCTGCCGGAAAATGTAGAATTGGGCAATGATGCATTCTATGATACAAGTTTTGATGCTGAAAAGAATGTAAATCTCATCATCAAT
>CADBNS010000207.1 GCA_902796065.1 Ruminococcus flavefaciens | reverse complement strand
GACAGCCCGTCGGCGGATTTTTGCCTTGTCACCGACAAAATTATGCCTGAAAATCCGTACATTCACCCTATGTGGACAGGTTCTTATAGTCCGCCGCTGAATTTTATCTTTTTCTTTCGGGATACTTTTTGTAGTATTCCTCTTTGTCCGCGTACATATTAACATCAGCCTCGTGCAGAGCTTTCCGTATCTCTTTGATCGTGCTCCAGCTCCAGCCAACAGCAAAGCAAACCCCATCAGGTGAAGCTGTGGCTTCCTTGAATCGGAGTATCTGTTTTTCTAACTTTTCGGTGTCGTTTTCAACTGCAAACACCATGAATTCGTCACCGCCGGCGCGGTATATCTCGTATTCCGGAAAATGCTTCTGAAGCGTGAGAGCTGCATCTTTAAGCAGCAGGTCTCCCGCGAAGTGACCCTGATTATCATTGACCTGTTTCAGACCGTTCAGATCGGCAAATATCACACATATCTGATCTTCTGATTCCGTGCCTTCCGCGATCAGAGTATCAACACGGTTGTTCATGGCATTCCTGTTGAGTATACCCGTCAGCATATCCTTTGCGCTGAGAGTTTCCAGCTTGTTGAATATCTGATAGCCTGCCAGCTCGGAAGCTATATAATACGTGGACAGTTCCAGCATTTCCTTGATCTTCATCGTTCTGTCCACATCAAAATTGATCGCCCAGATGTATCCAAGAATGTCATCATGGTATTTCAGTGGGAACAGCACTATATTTTTTGCTCCTGCCGGTTTAATGGAGTTGTACCATACGGGATTAGACTTTTTCAGTTCTTCCCAGTCGTGGTCGTCCTTGATTATCGTGCAGGTGCTGCCGGCAATAGTGCCGTGCCATGTGTCGACTATATCATAGAAATCAGCGTTGACATACTTCTCCATTGAAGCAAGCTCAGTATCCTCACTCAGTGCTTCACACAGTACCGAACACTTGCGTTCAGCTGAATCTGTAGTGAGTATACAGCAGTGCTCAGCCTTGCACATTTTTCTTATATCGGATATGACTTCATGAATGGCTGTCTGGAATTCGTTAGTTCCACGCAGTCTCATGCAGATCTGCAATACATTCGCGGATACTACGGGGTCTGTATTGGACAGCTGTGAATAATCCGGAGCTTCAGTAAAGCTCTGCACAAAGGCACAGTAGCCAATATTCATCTTGTCTGATTTCAGCGGTATTGCAGTGAGATGCAGCCACATTGGCATTCTTTCCGGATGAATGTAGGTGTGGAGAGTCTCGTGCTGAATTGCACTTCTGTAGCAGAATTCTTCAAAATTCCTGTCCTTCGGCATATAGTTCTCATAGGGCTCATTTGGCGAGAATTCGGTCTTATACAGGGCTTCCTCACCGATCTTATCATGATCATCGTTGGATTTCTTGAAGAATATCGAATTTCCCGTCACAAGGCGGATGTTTCCATATGAGCCGTCTGGAAATACTTCAACGGAAAATACACTCGCCATTGAGTTTATATGCTCTGAGAAATAGTGAAAATCAAATTCCATAGTCACAACTCCTTCTTCCACCAGATATATGTGATGGTAAACTATATATATTGTAACATATTTATCCACTATTTTCAATAGGGATTGTTGAATTTCTTGCATATTTACCAGTTCACGGCATGGCTTATATGCAATTTTTGCCGAAAGTCAAAGCTGTAGCCTCTGTTATTTTAAAATTGAACTAATATGTTGCGTCCTACTAACATAATTGAAGGTGGATTTTTTATATATGTGATACATTTTGTGATGTTGGTTTGATTAAAGTTATTATATATAATCACAATTGAAAAATAAATTTTCTGTTATCTGTCCGCTGCAAAACTTATCCGCCGAGTATGCGTAATAGATGCAACAAGGCATCTGTAACTTTGCGGAGCTTATTGCTCCATGTTGTTTTTCAACAGAAAGGATGTTATTATGAAAACTAAGAAAATTGGTGCTGTATTATCAGCTATGTTGATGGCTTGCAGTGCACTGCCGGCAATGGGCTTCAATGCGGCAGCAGCAGAGGGTAAATTCCCTGGAAAAGATGCTGCTGATCCGATAAGAAGTATCATTACGAATATCCATGAGATTGCACCTAATAAGCTGAATTTTGACAATGATCCAAAAATTAATTTCAAGGATTTCAAGATCGTCGAGAAAAAAATCAATGCTCTTTACACCGACGAGAACGGTTATTACGAGAAGGACGGGGATACTATTGTGAAATACAATTCGATCCCATGTAATGCTGAAACTGAAAAATATGACCTGAATGGCGATAAAGCTTTATCTCCTGATGATTATTGCAGCTTCCTCTATGCTATATCTAAACAGTTCAAGTTTATAGTGTCAGAAGGTGCCGGCACAGGTACTCAGCTTACTGCTACTATTACAGGTATAGATGTTCATAGAGAGATAGATAATCTTGTTATTCCTTCTGAGATCTACGACCGTGAGACCGACAGGATCTATCCTGTTACTGAGATCGCTGAAAATGCTTTTGCCGATCTGAAGAATCTCACAAAGGTCGAGATGAGCAATTATACTCAGCCATATTGGGTCGATGAGTACGGTAAGCGTATCCCTAACTACGGCGAGAGCACCGCTTCTAATCCGCTGGTTATCAACAGCGGAGCTTTCAGTGGCTGCTCAAAACTTGCAACTGTTGTGCTGCCGGAATATGTTTCTGTATGCAAGGATTCCTTTGAAGATACTCCGTTCTTTGATAAAAATCATGATGATTCAAACTATGACGTAAAGATATTAAAAGGCTCAGAGGGTGCTGATAACAAATCGACAGTCGTTGCTTATGGCATCAGAAAGGTAGACTGTGTCGGCAATCTGAATATCCCTGCTTGTGTAACTTCTATCAGTAATGATCTCGTAGGTAACTATACTACACTTCTTGAGAATATCAATTTTGAAAAGGATAGTAATGGTAAGTATAACATCAGATTTATCGGTGCAGGCGCTTTCTCTGATTGCCCGAACCTCAGAACTGTCAATAAGAAGCCGTTCGCACAGCTTGATACTGAGCTTCAGAATCAGCTCTACAAGTATGTGAACGTTTTTAACGGAACTCCGTTTATGGCTGAAGAGACAAACAGACAGCTGGATAAGATCGTTAGTAAGATCACAGGTACTCCCGGCTATGAGCAGATGAACGATGCCGAAAAGACACTCGTTGCTGCCAAGTATTTTGTTTACAGTGTGGGCTACAATAAGTGGGGTACTTCAAGCACTGATTTCTCACTTTACCCGAATGTGCCTTACTCAACTATTGATCTTGCAAGAGAATGCCATAATGCTGATTTCGCTGCACTTAATGTCCGCTTTACTTGCTGTTGGGGTATCACAAAAGGCTTCGCCTGTGTTCTTGACAGGATCGGTGTAAGAAACCTTACTAAGGGTGAACCCGATCACGCACTTAATCTGGTATTTATCCCGGGCGTTGACGGCTCTGCGGGCAAGTGGTTCACTGTTGATCTCTCAGGTCCCTGCGGAGTCAGAACCGATGAGATAATGTTAGCAGATAAAAGAGACGAGTACCTGTCTGCATCCAAAGGCTATGATGAAAGAGCAGATATATTCAAGTGTGACAGCGCTGTAGTCAAAGACCTGACTATAAATGCTGAGTACCTCAAAACTTTCAGCCCTGATGACAGCGCGACCATCAATATTTTCAACACTGATAACAGAAACGAAACCACCCTTTCAAGCGTAGACTTCTTCAACTTATTCAGCGAATCAGCAGGTAATCACGTTATCGGCAATGAGGATTTCTCATTTATCTTTAATAATGATAACACAAAGCTCCTCATTTATAAAGCAGGTGATAATGATTCACCTGAGTATGTAAGAGCTCAGGCAAATGCTCAGAAGGCTTTAAGAACCTATATCGATGAAGGACTTATCGACTTTATCGATGCAACTGACAGTGCTAATCAGTATTTAGATTATGATAAGTATGATATTACATATATGTCAGATACCAAGCTCTATGTCGTAAGTCGTGGCTTTTACACTGATGCTGAACATCGTTTCCATTTTAAAAACGGAGACATTGTAGGTCCGGATTTTGTTCCGATTGAAAATGTAACTGTAAAAAGCAATTCCAATATAAAGAATGTTTATTTCATTACCGATGAAGATGGATATGTAACACTCGCTAAAGGAAACAGTCCTTTATTCAGAGTCAGAGTTGAAACGAATGGAAAAAAGGTCTATTGCTATGACCTTGACAGCAATAAACCGCTGAATGGAAGATTCCATTATGCAAATGCTTATTATTGGCTCTTTGAAAACGGCGAACTGACCAATACAGACTGCATAGACTAATATCTTTGATTTCATACTATTATTCCCTTTATCCCCGGGGCGCATCGCTCCGGGGATATTTTTACCCTCAGCTTTGAATGATGTACTGAAAATAACTCAGGAATGATATACAAATGACACAAATTCATGGTATAATAAGAACATAGAAAAGAGGTGCGATGCTATGAAGATCCTTCTCATTGAGGATGACCAGCAGATCTGCAAGGTCATTCAGAAATATTTCAGCGATCAGGGTGCGGATATTACCGCTGTTACGGACGGTATCTCCGCAATGGAATGTGTCAGTGACGGAGTCGGGGAGTACTCCGTGGTGCTGTTGGACATTATGCTCCCCGGTGCGGACGGGTTCTCCGTATGCCGGTCTATCCGCAGGAACAGCAATATCCCCGTTATCTTCATTACCGCTAAGGGCAGGGAGGAGGATATTCTCCACGGATACGCTCTCGGCTGTGATGACTATATCGTGAAGCCATTTCTGCTGTCGGCACTGTATGCCAAATGCTGCGCACTGGTGAAGCGGACGGAGCAACAGACTGATACGCTGCTTACCTGCGGAGCTATCACGCTGGATACCAAAAAACTCACCTGCTGTGTCAGCGGTCAGGAGGTCGAACTGACACCAAAGGGATTTGCGATACTGTATTATATGATGGAGCACAAGGGCTGGATAATCGACCGTGATACCCTGCTGAGCAAGGTGTGGGGCGATGACTATTTCGGTATCGACCGCGTTGTGGATAACCATATGAAACGCCTGCGGAAAGCACTTGGAAGCGCCGGAAGCCAGATACATACAGTGTTCGGCAGAGGCTATAAGCTGACTGATAACTAAAGGAGGGTCCATTATGAAAAAAGTATTCTATGCCCCTAAGAAAAGAACTTCATTTCTTAAACTGTTCCTTGCTGCTGTCTGTATCGCTCTGATATGTACCGCATTCTTTGCTAACTCTTTCAGATATGTCATGAGTAACAAGGTGCGCAATGAGATCAGCGAATGTATGAATGAAAGTGCAAGAAAGATCATATCCCATGCAGCTAAGAATGAATCGGAAAATATTCCCATCGATGAGCTTTCAAGCTAT
>CADBNS010000206.1 GCA_902796065.1 Ruminococcus flavefaciens | reverse complement strand
TCCCTGAGAGGGAGCGACTCATCGTGATGTTAGATAGTCCCCTATTGGGATTATTTCAATCCACGCTCCCTGAGAGGGAGCGACGCTTCGAGCCACTCTCCCTTAACGGCAAAGTCATTATTTCAATCCACGCTCCCTGAGAGGGAGCGACGATGAAATCAGCCTGTTTTGCGATAATCGCAACTGATTTCAATCCACGCTCCCTGAGAGGGAGCGACGACCGACAACAGCGAAAACAGCGTTGATGATAGTAATTTCAATCCACGCTCCCTGAGAGGGAGCGACACCAAAAATGCACATATTTCAGATGTTTTTCTCTGCAATTTGTACATTTTTGTTATACTGATTCCGGCAAACAGGTGTTGTTTCTGTCTTACCTTATCGGAATCATATCTTTTTTTCGGTGCGAATACTTCATAGTTTTTATGTGTACTATACATTCGCATCAGAATATCAGCGGTTCATCTATCCTCATAGGCTCTTTAGCTCCGATATGCTCGATCTTTGCCTTTTTCCCATCTCCTAAATAGTAAAACCGCAGACTATCCACTTCTTTGTCTATCTCTTCTGTCAGCTTCTGTTTCAATATCCGGCACTGTGCAGGGTCCAGCTCGCATTCAAATACTGAATTCTGTACCCGCCCCCCATAATTGACACACTGCTTTGCAACATGGCGCAGTCTCTTCTTTCCCGCGCTGTCTGTTGTGTTCACATCATACGTTATAAGTACAAGCATTTTTATCACTTCCACATAAATGGCGGATATGAATCCAGGTCACCTCTTATGTACCGCGCTAACAGTAATGCCTGAGAGTAAGGCAACATACCCCATTCAAGCTTCTCGTCAAGAAACGGATGTCTTAGCTCATCGCCTTTTCGTTTCTGCCAGGCATTTATAAATGTTCTTCTGCCATCTTCTGTCAGCATTACTGCTCCGTCTTCACGCTTTTCAAACTCTTTCGGCGTTATGATCCGCTTATTTATCAGTGTTAATACAAATCTGTCGCATAAAGGTGCTCTGAATTCCTCTACCATGTCAAGCGCAAGAGACCGTCTTCCGGGACGATCTGTATGCATGAATCCTACATAAGGATCAAGTCCGACAGAAGTAAGTGCTGATGTACACATACTTACCGCCAGCGAATATGCGAATGAAAGCATTGCATTTACTCTGTCCTTCGGCGGTCGTTTGCTCCTTACCGTGAAACTGAACTCATCCTTCTGCTGAAGTATCATTTCATTGAACACCGAAAAGTATATCTGTGCTCCTTCGCCTTCTATACCCCTCAATGTATCTATATCACCGGTATCCCAGGCTGCTTTGTATGATTTCTTCAACTGTTCGGAACTGTTGGTGAATTTTTCAGTGTCTATCCGCATGGAATGGTCTCTTAGTGTCCTCTCAACCGTCCATCTGCTGTTGAATAGTTTCGCGCATATTATATTCCTGGCTATTTCAAGCGATCTGGAACTGTCGTCCGCATATCTGTATTGCTGTCTCCTGAGAAGTACATTTCCACTTACCTCTCCTTCTATACGCGCTAAAAATCTACCTGTTCCGCTCATGAAGATGAGCTCTATACCGTCACGGGCGCATTTTCCCATCAGCGCAGGACTCGCTCCTGTATAGCCAAAAGTCATTATACGCTCAAGATTGTGCAGCGGTACTCTGCCTATCTCTTTACCTTCACTGCTTATGACTACGTTTTCACCATCAAGTGACAAATACCTGTCAGGAGTTGTTATATACAATGTATTCAACAGCTTTTTCATGTCTTTACTCCTCTTTGATCATGGACAGCATATGCTCCTTTGCGCTCCTGCCTGAACATAGCACCGGCAGACATATATTCTTCAGCGAGCAGGCATTACACGCTTTGCTCCGTCTGACCTTCGGCGTATACCTCCTGCGGAACAGCTCATGCATCTCTTTTAGGGCGTTTTCCGTTTTCTCACGAAGTTCTGCCGATATTTCTACTTTCATTCTGTGCCGGCTCTCTCCATAATACAGGTATCCGGTATCTATCTCACAGCATAGCATCTCCTCAAGACACATCGCCTGTGCACACAGCTGCATTTTATCACTGTCATTCTCTTTCGGTTCACCGCGCTTGTATTCAACCGGTATTACTATATATCTTCCATCAAGTCCGTATATATCTATGCCTGATGCATCCTTCCGGAACTCTACTGCATCACACTCACCGCTTATCCCAAGCCGTGCCGATGATACTGCCATAGCCCGTGATATTACTACATCCCCGCGCTTTTCGTGAAAACCTGCATCATGTACATTACGATGCATGACTGATCCGTCTGCTGTTCTGTAATTCTCTTCCCACTGCTGCTCTATGTGTATCAGTGCCCACTGTCTGCGGCAGAATTCAAAGTGCTGTATTCCGGACAACAGAAGATACTCATTCTCATCGTACATCTTATCCCTCATATATCTCAGGACTAAGTCCGTCGATACTATCAAGGATTATGTCATAGTCATCAAAACTGCGTGGTCTGTCTACGCCTTCTTTCAGGCTTACCTTCAACAGTCTGTGTACTTTTGCGGAAGAATGCTTCGGTGTTTTGCAGTCATGCTTATACCAGTATACCCTTCTGACCTCCATACTTCCTTCCGGTCTTGCTGATGAGCAGTCATTCTCAAACAATGTCTCGATCGCATACTTTATTTTTTCTGCATCCTCTTCACTAAAGCCGGTCTTCTCTGCAAGCTGACAGTTTATGCTGCCATGAAAAACATACATCGCAAAGTCTACTCTATGCTTTGTTCCCATTGTATCAGATGCCTTGCCGTCTTTGCCGCTCTCTCCGTTGACACTCTTGGTTATCTGCATACTTACCACATCAACAGGCGATACGCTCTCTGCCTGCTGGATAGATACCGGTCCTCTTACTCCGACTGAGACTGAATCCCCTTTGAAAGCAAATACCTGACCGAAACTGCGTACATCTATCCACTCTTCGCAAGCAGCTCTGGCGTACTCATCCCTGTCCGTATTCTTCTGCCTGCTTACCTGTGCAAGCGCTTCACAAGCCTTCGCACGATCATGAAGGCTCTTATTTCCATCGTCGCACCTGTCATCTGACTGTACGAATATCTTCTCACCCATGTCCTGAAGTCTGTTGCGTATTTTCCGCTTGATGCATACATCGCTTATCTCGCCGTATCCGTCGTAATTCTCCCGCGGTCTGTTTCCATTGAGCGGGTCTCCGTTAGGATTGGCATTCCTTGCAGTTATTATGACTGAAAAATCTATTTTATTCTGAAGTGTGCTCATGTTCATTCCTCCTCATTTTTCTCTTCGGTCGTATTACTGCTCCAAAGCAGTGCGTTGTAGTGATGGAATCCGATAAGATACATCGGCGACAGCTTACTGTTATCGGCAAAATCTTCAGGTGTCATCTTCGACATTATTTCGTTTATATGCCTTGTGTACTTCGTCATTACCCATTTCTCTTTCTCAAGATACGGCTCCAGCTTCTCTTCAATTATCTTCCATGTCTGATAGGGTCTTGATGAAAACGCATTCCATAACCTCCGGGCATTAGTTACGCGATTATCATTTGTATCGCTTTCAGCCTTGTCCGCTATAGCAAGCAGACATCCGTAAAGATAGCTCCTGTCAGTACAATTCGGATCGTATGCCATTTTTATCTCTCCTTTATAATATAGTTTATTATCATGATCTGCCTGTTCCTTTCGTATAAGTGCGCAGGCATTCTCAAGCACTATGCGATGATTATGCTCTTTTTCATATGACATAGGTGATGACGCTTTCTCACAGAGTATCATGATAATATCACGCGGGATACGCCTGCCTTCTGTTACAGATGGCAATAGCCGTAGTATCAGTTCACCCATCTGCTTCTTATCACATGAAAGGAAGCCATTCTGCTCAGTGCCGTAAAGACAGTCAGCGAGCCGCGGAAGACTGCATGAATCTGTCACTCTTTTACCAAGCTTATTGTTATACCTGCTCCAGGCTGTACCATTGTGCCATTTGATAAGATTACTATAGAATTCGGATTCTGCAAGTTCAGTATACAGCGCAATAGACAGTCTGCCTGTAGTGGCTGCATCAAGTCCCATTATCATAACCTTACTGTCCGCTTCTATTTTCATATGGTTTCCTAACAATGTCTTGTTCAACAGCTCCGAAAACTCCGGTATCGAATCGTATTCCTCTTCATAATTGAACAGATCAAAAACACTTTTCGTCACACTCGGCACAAAACTAAGTGCGCTGTTCCATGTTACTATCGTAAGTGAATCGTATGAACGGCTCTGCTTTCTGATCAGCCACTTCAATGCATTATGCATCTTCTGAGAGTATTCATAACCGACTGCTATTGCCTCTTCCTTTGTGGAAAAACGTCCGCGGTAGGTGAAATTCGTACTGTCATTGGCTGAGATCAGCTTAGCTTTATCTCCGCTGTTTCGTATCTTGACAGGGTGCTTGTATGTAACTGCTCCGATCTTTCCGTCTGCATAGCTCAGCTCATTACTGCTGAGTACCGATTCATAGTACCGCTGAAACAGATCATGAAGCTCTTTATCTTCCCATGTACTGCTCAATCCGCTGCTTCCGCTGACTATAAAACGCACAAACGAATCCTCCTGTGGGATCGCGTTTATCTTCCTGTCTGCAAATTTCCCGCTCTCTGCGTTTAGCTCTATGATGCCGCTCTGTATAAGATCATATATCAGCGTCTTTTTTTCAAGATAAGCATATATCGCTCTGATGGAATAGTGTGAATAGTCGCTTTCGCTCCACTCTTTCAGCTGTTCCATGTAAGCCCGGAAATACTCTGTATTATCAGCACGTTTTCCTTCGGCATACCGGCTGTAGTCCCCGGCTATATACACCAGCTTATCTGCAAGCGGCATCGGCGTTATTCCACTGCTTCGGGCAGCCGAATCCTCTGTAACAGGTATTATGGTTTCTGCATTATCTTTATCAACGATCGATGCACTTATAAACTCTCCTGTTTCACTTATCGTTACTTCTATCTGCGCATTGGCTGTGGAGTGTGATATGGGCAGCATTCCTCTGCCTTCATCAGTTACCGATGCAAGTTCGTATACTCTGTAAAGCTCATTCGTCCAGCTCATCAGCTTCACCTCCGCCAAATTCGTCAAGTCCTGTGAAATTATTCAGTTCCTTGCCGAATTTCTTTATCTCCATTTTCTTTATGTTGCGTTTGTACTCAGACGGTATGTTCGCAGGACGGACAAAGTCGATGATCCCGTTTCTCATCTCCGCTTTCCAGAAACAAACGGTCATATAGCCTTTATCTTCCTCCTTTTCCGCTTCATCCGGGTAGATCATACCGTAATACATAAACCCAAGATCCATATCAACTCCGTCATATGCGCCTTTTCCTTCACCAAATACACAAGGCTCTACATATCCCTGACACTCCCTTGTACCAAGAAATATGTCACGCCTTCCACCGCGTTCTATCATTCGACGCGCTATATTATGATGCTTGTGCTCGTTCCTGTCACATTCAAGCTCCGGACGGTTATAGTTCCACTCAAAATGCGCCCTGACCTGATAGCTTACGTCCTCAAGATAATTGTAATATGCCAGATCATTTCCTCCGTCATATTTTATCGGCCGTATCCCCTTCCGCACACTCCTTATCGGTCTCATGATCCTCATAGAATCCAGATACCATGTGATAGTCGGCTTGAAATATACGCTCTGAAGTATTCCTTTCAGTGCTTCGTATGTAGGCACAGAATAACTGAACTTCTCACCTCCTACACGAGTAAGCACATCAGAGAACAGCGCGTTTTTTCCGTATACGCAGAACTCAACGGTATTTCTGTGCTTCTGCATCAGCACACCTCCTTTAATATTTCGTCGATTGAAATTATATTATCGGTCTGTCCGATAGCGCACTGCATGGGTCAACTCCTATGCAGTGCTTTTTCTTTTAGAATATCAGCACCTCCTGCTCAGCCCCTTCATAGTCAACACCATACTCATTACTGTAGTATCGCCTGTCCAATACATTCAGATATAACGCTCCCTTCTCATTCAGCAGTTTTTCATCACCTGCATATATGCTCACGGTGTATTTCTGTGCCTTTCTCATCAGCCTTGCCGTCTCATGCGGAGATATGCTGCTTTCGATCTTCGATATTATTTCACGCGCCTGCTTATCATACGGCACGATCACGTTCTTCGTCCGGCTGTCTATAACCTCAAACAGATCTCCAGCTGTTCTGAATGCCTGTGAGATCACAGGCTCAGTCTTCTTTTTAAGCTCCCACCTGCTTTTATTATCCGAAAGGAGCTCCAGTATCGTAGTACACACACCTCCTGCTTTCACCGGATAAGACAGTTTATCCTTATATCTTTCAAATAACATCTTAAAATATCTTCTCTGCATTTCCACAGACAGCAGATCTCCGTCAACGTTATCAATTATATGCCGCGTTATGGTCTGAGCAGTCTTTATCTCTTCAAGACTGCCAAGACGCTCTGCTTTTAAATTAATAATGTATACAGGACACACCTTACTGTATTCACCGTTCCGGTTGCATCTGCCTGCCGCTTGCGCCGCATTGTCAATTCCTGCAAGTGCTCTCACCACACACCGGAACGATATGTCAACTCCCGCCTCTATAAGCTGCGTCGTAACACAAACTACCGGCTTGTTCCGCTTGAGGAAACGCTTCAATGTACCGATCCGCTTCTTCCTGTGCGCCGGACACATATTCGTACTCAGATGTATCATGTACGCCTCTTCACTAAGCAAGTCTTTAAGTTTGCTGTAGATCTCCCGTGCCTGTTTTTTGGTATTCACTATAACAAGCAGATCTCCGTTTTCTCTGAATCTTTCACAGCAGAAATCTACCGCCTCATCTGTATCATATCCATATTGTCTGAGCTCAGGTATGATCTCTGTTCGTTTGAATACCTCAAAATCCTTTGTATGATCCCCTACCATATCCTTCTGAGCATCATATATCAGTTTGTGCTTCTCCAGATCATCATAGGGCGGCTGAGTTGCAGAACATAATACTACCGCAGTATTGCACTTCTTTACAAGAAAGTTGACCGCAAGATCAAACAGTTCCGTACAACGCAGCGGCACAGACTGTACCTCGTCGATTATTATTACAGAATCACACATTCGGTGCATCCGCCTGACAGATGACGTTCTTGCAGAGAACAGTGTATTCAGAAACTGCACCATCGTTGTCGCTATCACCGGCTTGTCCCATCGCTCAGCGCATAACTGATATGCTTCAAGTTCCGCACCATCGGAGATCTCAGATACCATATCAGAATGATGCTCAAGAAAATTATCATCTCCCACAAGACTGCGTATTACATCACTGTTCTGCTCAAGTATCGACATGAACGGCGCAACATAGATCACCCTCTTCAATCCATACTTCATGCACTGTCTGAATGCAAACCTAAGCGATGAAAGTGTCTTTCCTCCGCCGGTCGGCACTATCAGCCGGCAGGCTCCGACTCTGCGTTCAGCAAATTCTGCACACCTGTCAGATATGCTGCGGCGCTGCTGTGATATTCTGTCAGTGTACTGTGAAAAGCCGGAAAGCATCAGCTCCATATTACTGTTTGCCTGCTTCCATAACTCAGTACGTTCCGGTTCAGGTACTGTTAACTTTCCGGACATGAAATCTGCCGTATCTATCCGATCCGCATCGATAAGTGCTGATTGTATCAGCCTTTCGGTCATACCCGCATAAAACGCCATTTCCTCTCTGTCTCCCGTCATCAGCTCTTTAATTGCGGTACTCCATTCCTCTGCCGCTCTCACCAACATCTCTGATGCCTCTTCTTCTGTGCAGAATTCCGTTATATTGGCTTTTATTTCTGCATAGCCTTCATCCTTTGACGTCCTCCGACCATATTCGTCATTTCCTTCTCCATCTATCCAGTCACTTATACCATGATGAGATAGTATTGTGTGCGCCATTCCTGCCGCCGCGACTTCAATCATTTTTCCCTTGCCGTTTGCAAGCTCCCTAAGATACTTTGCACCTGCATAGCTATGATCTATACTTCCACGCTTCATATTATTCCTGCCGTTTATGTAGTCGTCAAATACCGTTCTCAGCTTTCCGGCATCATGCAGCAGACCTACTAACCTTCCTACAGAAGCCAACTCCACTGTGCTAAGATACTCCTCCGCCAATAATGAAACATTCAGGCTGTGTTCTCTTACTGTTTGTATCTTTCCATCTTCATCTCGTTTGTGTGCAGTATACATATCCAAACTCCTAACATCAGTTTTCCGGCATATCATATACAATTTACTACATTATAGCATATTTACTGTCAAACTTCAACACTTTTATGGTTTTCATGTCGATTATTGATCAAATCAATGTTTCTTATCAATTTACTCAGGCTGAAACGCGGAACGACATGATAATTAATTCTGATCTTCACAAATTCTCTCTCATACCTTGACAATCCGCACTTTATGATATATAATAGATTCATTAGGCTTCACAAAAGCCAAAATTTGTTTTAACGGAGCGTGTTTTGTAATGAATAAAGTCGGTGGATTCTTCAACGACCTCCAGAAGTCAACTAAAATTACACTGCTTTCCTGCGCCTGCATGGTAATGCTCACACTGATACTCATGCTGTTTTTTATCTTCTTCCCGATCACCCCTTCGGAAAAGGTAATGTCTACCATCGGAAGAGAAAGTTCATTCAAGAACAATGACCCGAACAGCATCGTTACTGCACTCCCAGGTGCAGCTACTACGTCATCAGGCGAAAAAGCCTCCAGTACTACTAAGGCTGCTTCTACAGCAAAGTACACAGGTACGACTACTACCAGAACTAACTATAAGATAAATATCACTACCGGCACAGGCTTCCTCTATAACGGCCGTATCCCTACCGGCGTAAGACCCGGCTATGACTATGATACTCAGGCTGCTCAGCAGGATTACAGCTACAGCGGTACTTCCGGCTATGTTGCACCTACCACCGGTGCTGCCAATAACTACGACCCCAGCTATGCAGCTCCATCTACCGGCGCTGCTGCGGATCCCGGATATATCTCACAGGATCCGTCTCAGTATGACCCGAATTCCGGCTATTCCGGCGGCGATACAGGAAACGTTACACCTGACCCCGGTTACTCCGGCGGCGATCCCGGTTACGTGACTCCTGATCCGGGCTACTCCGGCGGCGATACAGGAAATGTTACTCCTGATCCGGGTTACTCCGGCGGCGATACAGGCAGCTCCGGAGGCGATTCCGGCGCGGGTGCTGCTCCTGTCGGCGGCGATAGCGCTACCTGGTGATACATAACCGATCTGCACTGTCAGTACCATCTGACAGTGCTTTTTATTCGCGGATTTTTTTCAAAAAGCCCTTGACAAGCATCGTTTTACATGGTATAATATTCAAGTATCGTGTTTTACGGTATAATTTTATCCTTGCCCATAGTTGGTTGTGGGCGGAATCCAGAAGGAGGTGTACTAATAATGGCAAAGGTATCCGCTA
>CADBNS010000205.1 GCA_902796065.1 Ruminococcus flavefaciens | reverse complement strand
TTTTCGTCAAATTTTGCCGGTGACTGCGTTAAAAATCCTTGAAGGGCGACAGCCCGTCGGCGGATTTTTGCCTTATCACCGACAAAAATATGCCTGAAAATCCGTACATTCACCCTATGTGGACAGGTTCTTATATGCTGACGCGGTGTCATTAACACTATTATAACAGCATTCTGACACGATGTCAATACCTTCGCCGCTTTTCAGCATTTCGCACTATGCTTCAATGGATATTTTGTGACAATAAACAAAGCCTCCTGTGGTGATCTTACCGCAGAAGGCATTATTTCTCCCCAAACCGATTCTTGATCATTTCGCTTGTCCTGACAGCTTAATACTGCATCAGGATTAATTGGTGGAGCAATAGTTTTATCAGAATAAAGCTCTGAATCGCTTCATCGCTTCCTCTGTATTCTCTTTATTGTTGAAGGCTGTCAAACGGAACCAGTTATCACCGTTTTTGCCGAAGCCTGCACCGGGAGTTCCGACTACTCCGGCTTTTTCCAGCAGATAGTCGAAGAAGTCCCAGCTGTTCATGCCGAAGGGACACTGAAACCAGATGTAAGGGGAGTTTATTCCGCCTGTGTAAGGAATATTCAGTGCGTCCATCGTGTCAGCAATGATACGTGCGTTTTTCATATAGGCAGCGGTCATTTCTTTTGCTTCCTTCATGCCGCTTTCGGAGAATACCGCCGCAGCTGCCCGCTGTATCACGTAAGGAACGCCATTGAATTTCGTACACTGGCGTCGGTTCCACATCTTGTTCAGGCACATCGTTCTGCCGTCAGAAGTCACGGAAGTGATCGTCTTAGGAACAATGGTGTATCCGCAGCGTGTACCGGTAAAGCCTGCTGTTTTGGACAGTGAGCAGAACTCAACTGCACATTTCTTTGCTCCATCGATCTCATAGATGGAATGCGGGAGACTGTCATCTGCAATAAAGCTTTCGTATGCTGAATCAAAAAGAATTACCGCATCATTTTCCAGTGCATAGTCCACCCACTCACGCAGCTGCGCCCTGTTATAGCAGGCACCTGTGGGATTGTTGGGGGAGCAGATATATATTATGTCTGCATGAACGCTTCTGTCGGGCATAGGCAGGAAGTTATTTTCAGCCGTACCATTGATGTAGACGATATTCCTGCCGTTCATTGTATTTGTATCGACATATACCGGGTACACGGGGTCGGGGATAAGTACGGTATTATCCTTTGCGAACAGGTCGGTTATATTGCCTGTGTCGGACTTGGCACCATCTGAGACAAATATCTCATCAATATCAAGGTCAACTCCGAAGGACCTGTAATGTCCTGCGATAGCCTCTCTCAGGAAGTCGTAGCCCTGTTCAGGACCGTATCCGCGGAATGTCTCAGCCTTTCCCATTTCGTCAGCAGCAGTATGCATGGCTTCCACTACTGTTTTGCCAAGTGGTATCGTAACATCGCCGATACCAAGGCGGATAACAGACACATCAGGGTGCAGTTCCCTGAATGTGCTGACTCTCTTTGCGACCTCACTGAAAAGGTAGCTCTCTTTCAGTTCAAGATAGTTTTCGTTAAACTTTGCCATAATGCCCTCCGTTAGATTTCTCCGTCGAATACGAATTCTGCGGGACCTGTCATGTAGATATGTCCGTCGTCCTTGCGCCATTCTATTATCAGCTCACCGCCAAGCAGCTCCACACGCACCGGTTCGCGGGGACTTATGCCGTTAAGGCAGGCAGCTGCGACAGTTGCGCAGGTACCGGTCCCGCAGGCAAGGGTCTCACCTGCACCGCGCTCCCATACTCTCATTTTCAGGTGAGTGGGGGAGATGACCTCTGCGAACTCAATGTTCGCCTTACGGGGAAAATGCCTGTCTGTTTCAAATTGCCTGCCGAATCGTTCTGCATCAAATCCTCTTACATCTTCATCGATGAATGTGACTGCGTGGGGATTTCCCATTGATACGCAGGTGAATCTGAACTCTCTGCCGTCAACTGAAAGTCTGAGGTCCGTGACAGGGGAGGTACCGGCTATGACAGGTATCTCAGCCGCATCGGTTATAGGTGCTCCCATATCTACGGTCATGGTTCTGGCAGTATCCTTTTCATCAGTGTTTATCTCAATGTATTTAATACCTGCAAGGGTCTCAACTGAGATATTCTTCTTATGGATAATATTGCGGTCGTAGACGTATTTTGCTACGCAGCGTATGGCATTTCCGCACATTTCCGACTCGCTTCCGTCTGAGTTGAACATACGCATACGGCAGTCAGCAGTCTCACTGGGACATATCAGCACCAGTCCGTCAGAACCGATGCCGAAATGTCTGTCGCTTACGGCTTTGGCGACCTGTCCGGGAGAACTTACGCTCTCCTCAAAACAGTTGACGTAGATGTAGTCGTTGCCGCAGCCCTGCATCTTCGTGAATCTCATATCATCACACTCCGAAAAGCAGCTGGTCGTATGTGGGGAATGGCCAGTATGACTCAGCAGTGATAGTCTCAGCCTTGTCAGCTGCGCTGCGGAGCTTATCCATTGCAGGAAGCATTGTATCCCTGACGAATTCAGATGCCTTTACGGTATTGTCGATGGTCCTGAACTCAGCTGATGCTTTTTCAAGGGCAGCTGTTGAAGTGTCCATCTCATCGATGAGCTCAGAAAGCTCTGTGACCAGCTTTGTCTCGTACTTGCAGGCAGCCTTTGAGACACCCTTCTTTACTGCGACTGCATTTGCTGTATCAGCTGCGAACTTTGCAACAGCAGGGATTATTTCCTTGCGTGACATATCTATCATAGTTGCAGCTTCGATATTTACGGTCTTGATATAGTTTTCAAGCATGATGTCGCGGCGTGAGAAAATCTCAGCTTCGGTAAATATACCGTGTGCAGTGAGCATCTCAACATTTTTCTTGTCGCAGATATGGGGCATAGCATCAGCTGTAGTTTTCAGGTTCATAAGTCCGCGCTTTTCAGCCTCAGCGATCCATGCATCGTCGTATCCGTTGCCGTTGAAGATGATGCGCTTGTGATCCTTGATGGTCTTGCGGATGAGGTTGTGCAGGTCCTTGTTGAAGTTCTTGGAGTTCTCCAGTTTGTCGGCGAACTGTTTCAGTTCCTCTGCTACAGCGGCATTGAGGTGGATATTTGCGCAGGAGATGCTGTTTGATGAGCCAAGCATACGGAACTCAAACTTATTGCCTGTGAATGCAAAGGGAGAAGTGCGGTTGCGGTCGGTAGTGTCCTTGCTGAACTGCGGCAGTACATCAACACCCAGCTGCATTTTCTCCTTAGCTGTACCGCCGTAAGGAGTATCCTTCTCTATAGCGTCAAGAACTGCGGTCAGCTCATCGCCGAGGAATATGGAGATAACAGCCGGAGGTGCTTCATTTGCGCCAAGACGGTGATCGTTGCCGGCAGTTGCAACTGAAAGTCTGAGAAGATCCTGATATTCGTCAACAGCCTTTATCACAGCGACAAGGAAAAGAAGGAAACGGATATTCTCATGAGGTTCCTTGCCGGGACTGAGAAGGTTTTCGCCTCTGTCAGTGGAGATAGACCAGTTGTTATGCTTTCCGGAGCCGTTTACGCCCTTGAAGGGCTTTTCATGCAGCAGGCATACGAGACCGTGTTTCAGCGCGACTTTTTTCATTATCTCCATTGTGAGCTGATTGTGATCGGCAGCAACGTTAGTGGTCGTGTAGATAGGAGCAAGCTCATGCTGAGCGGGAGCAACTTCGTTGTGCTTTG
>CADBNS010000204.1 GCA_902796065.1 Ruminococcus flavefaciens | reverse complement strand
TGGCGAGCTCAAGTGGGAGCGCGAGTGCAACATCACAGAGGAAGTTATCGCTCGTCAGATCAAGCTCGACCTCTGGTCACTGACAGCAGAGCAGGTAAAGAAGGTAGTTATCGCATACGAGCCTGTATGGGCGATCGGAACAGGTCTTACAGCAACACCGGATCAGGCACAGGAAGTTTGCAGCTTCATTCGTGCACAGCTTGCAAAGCTCTACGATCAGGCAACAGCTGACGCAGTAACTATCCAGTACGGCGGATCCATGAACGCAGGCAATGCAGCAGAGCTTCTTGCAAAGCCTGACATCGACGGCGGACTCATTGGCGGTGCATCACTGAAGGCTAACGATTTCAATACAATAGTTCAGGCTGCTATCAACGGCTAAGATACAATGAAGGGCGGATCACATCCGCCCATATTTAACTTCACATTATGATCCTTAAAACAGACGAGAAGGATTTTCCGGTCTTGTTCCGGGGAACTGTCGATGACGGCGGACAGAATCTTACTGATTATCGTATTTTTGAGGATAAGTATACGTTGAAAAAGATCACAGAATGGTGTGAAGAAAACGGCATAAAATATTATATAGATAAAAGCGATTGGTATATAAAAAGCTTTATAGGAGGATAAGTATGTCAAAAAAACCTGTAGCACTTATAATCATGGACGGCTTCGGCTATAATCCTGATACTTACGGAAATGCTATAGCTGCTGCAAAAAAACCAAATCTTGACAGATACATGGCAGAGTGGTCAAACACCATAATCGGCGCAAGCGGACTTGATGTCGGACTTCCTGACGGTCAGATGGGCAACTCTGAGGTAGGCCACACAAATATTGGTGCAGGCCGCATCGTATATCAGATGCTCGTTAAGATCTCGAAGGACATCAAGGACGGCACATTCTTCAACAACAAGGCAATACTTGGCGCAATGGAGAACTGCAAGGCGAAGGGCAGCGCACTCCACCTGATGGGACTTCTCTCACCCGGCGGCGTACACAGCCACATGGAGCATCTTTTCGGACTTGTAGAGATGGCAAAGAAGAACGGACTTGACAAGGTATACATCCACGCATTCCTTGACGGCCGTGACGTACCGCCATCATCAGCTGCTGAGTTCATGGAGCAGACCGTAGCTGAGCTGAAGAAGATCGGACTCGGCAAGATAGCAACTATCTCCGGACGTTTCTACGCAATGGACCGTGACAACGCATGGGACAGAGTAGAGAAGGCATATTCGGCACTTGTATACGGCGAGGGCGTTAAGGAGAGTGATCCTGTACAGGCTATCAGGAACTCATACGCAAATGAGGTAACAGACGAGTTCATGCTTCCTACAGTAGTTGAGGGCGGCGCACAGATCAAGGCAGACGACAGCGTGATCTTCTTCAACTTCCGTCCTGACCGTGCAAGACAGATCACAAGAGCATTCGTAGATCCCGACTTCACAGGCTTCGAGAGAAAGAACGGATTCTTCCCTGTAAACTTCGTATGCATGGCTCAGTACGATGCAACAATGCCTAACGTAACAGTAGCATATCCACCGGAGCAGCTCACAATGACAATGGGCGAGTATCTTGCAAAGCTTGGCAAGACACAGCTTCGTATCGCAGAGACACAGAAGTATGCACACGTAACATTCTTCTTCAACGGCGGTGAGGAGAAGCAGTTCGAGGGTGAAGACAGAATACTTATCAAGTCACCTGACGTAGCAACATTCGACCTCAAGCCAGAGATGAGCGCATACGAGGTATGCGACGCAGTAGTTGATGCTATCAACGCTGACAAGTACGATGTTATCATACTCAACTATGCAAACTGCGACATGGTAGGACATACCGGCGTATTTGAGGCAGCAGTAAAGGCAGTTGAGGCAACAGACGAGTGCGTAGGCAGAATGGTAGAGGCTATCCTTGACAAGGGCGGCGCAGCACTCATTACAGCTGACCACGGTAACGCAGACAAGATGATGGAGCCTGACGGAAGCCCGTTCACAGCACACACCACAAATCCGGTACCGCTTATCGCAGTAGGCGTTGAAGCAGGACTTCAGGAGGGCGGCGTGCTTGCTGATCTGGCACCAACAATGCTTGACATCATGGGCGTACCTCAGCCGGCAGAGATGACTGGTCATTCACTTCTGAAAAAGTAATAAACTACATAGGCTGCTGCGTATGCGGCAGCCTTTTTTACAATAAGGAGTATAATTATGTGGAACGGTAAGAACAAAGCACTGACATTCAGCTATGATGACGGCGTAGAAATGGACAGAAGACTGGTCGGAATATTCAACAACTACGGAATGAAATGCACCTTTAACCTCAACAGCGGAATCATGACGCCAGCCAGCTGTTGGGAGAAGAACTGTGTGAAGATACGCCGTATGTCTCCGGAGGGTCTGCCGGAGCTGTATAAGGGTCACGAGATAGCAGTTCATTGCTCCACACACCCCGATCTTACCCAGCTTACACCGGACGAAGCGCGCCGTGAGATAATGGACGACAAGAAGACGCTGGAATCGCTGTTCGGCTGTGAGATAAAGGGCATGGCGTACCCCTACGGCACCTACAACGACACCATAGTAGACATCGTGAAAGACTGCGGAATAAAGTACTCCCGCACCTGCGAGGACACACACGGATTTGCGCTTCCTGAAAAGCTGCTGACTTTTGGAGCGACCTGCCACCACGACTACATCGGACTGTGGGCGCTGCTGGACAGATTCCTTGCATATGACGGGGAGGCACCGGCGTTATTCTGTGTATGGGGACACAGCTATGAGTTTTCCGCATATGATAACTGGAGCCGGATCGAGCGCTTCTGCAAAATGGCAGCCGGCAGGGACGATATATTTTACGGAACTAACAGTGAAGTATTCTTAGGATAGTTAGCTTTAGTTAACCGATTTTATGCGGATATAGGCGAATATCCAACATTGTGGCAATATGATACAAATTATACTAACAGAGCAGGTTATTCTGTGATGTGTTTGTAGAAATTTAATTGAGCTATTGACAATTTTGCCCATATATGGTAGAATCCTTATGTAATCATTTAATTGATAAACCCTGCACAAGGGTTTATCTTTTTAGATATATGTTAGGTAACAATAACGATTTTCACAAAAAGTATTGTTAACCAAACAATATTTTATGGTTAAATTACTGAAAGTACTTTACACTGAGAACAATCAGTTGAAGTTAAATATTATTAAAATCATAAGGAGTATAGTGATGAAAAAGACAAATTCTATTATCAGTATTGCAACATGTGCAGCAGCTGTTA
>CADBNS010000203.1 GCA_902796065.1 Ruminococcus flavefaciens | reverse complement strand
TGTCTTTCCAAGTCTGTCTGTTGCTCCTGCCTTGTAAAGCAGCGCCTCTGCAAGTGATGTTTTTCCTGATCCATTGTGTCCTGCAAATGCAATGTTCCTTATCTTGTTTACATCATAATCTTTCATGGTTAATTTTACTCCTCTATAAAATACTGTGCAGTTTTCACAACTACAATACTAATTATATATCAGAACTTACATTTTTGCAATAGTTTTGCGCTCATTTCTACATATTATATCACTGGCATACCTGTTATTTGTTAATATCATACAATATTTTACCTTTATCCCCAACACTTCCTCTCCGATTTTTAATTATAAAGATAGACAGAGAGTATAATATTATCCACAATATACTATACATAATAACATACTGTAAACCATTTCTTACTGCTGTCCGCCTTCCAAGCAAAATCTCGGGGAGATTCATTGTTAAAAATGCATAAATTATTGGCAGAATTATACTCTCAGCAATTTTTATTCGCGTCCCTGTGTACCTCAGTACCTTTATCAGCCGCATCGTATTGCCGAATACGTTGCTCGCATAGTACGACACCGCTATTCCCCAGAAGCCTGCCCGCGGTACCAGTATCAGCACCGCCGATATGCGTATCACATACTCAGCCAGATAATTCAGCGACGAAAATCCTTGCAGTCCCATCCCCTTTATCAGCGCCTCCAGCACTATCTCCATGTATATGAACGGTACCACCGGCGCTATCGCCTGTATCATTTTTCCAGCTTCCGCTCCGCCTCCAAGTTGTACGCCTATGTCCGGTCCGAATCTTATCAGTACCGCCGACGCTATTACCGCATATATTATAGTATACTCCGTCAGACGCCCCGTTATGCTCCGGATACGCTCTCTGTTTCCTGCTGCCGATGCTCTCGCCGCTTCGCTCACTATTATCCCGGACATCGAACACAATACTACTGACGGGAAAAACAGCGTCGGTATCACTATCGCCTCAAATATCCCGAACTGCGCCAGCGCTGTCGCTGCTGTGCTGCCGTGCTGCCTAAGACATACCGGTATCAGCGCATCGTTCGTACTGCTCAGCAGCGCCGTCAGCAGGCTCCCCCCCATTATCGGAAATGCATACCGCGCATATCCCCTCAGTGTCATGCTGCTGCGGCTGCCTTTGCGCCTTACCCTCAGTTTCAGATACGCTCCAAGCAGGAATATTACACTCACTCCGTTGCCGCTTATCATCGATACTACCAGTATCCGGCATATTTCTTCCGCTCCGGCTGAAGTCAGCAATGTCATGACAACTATCGCTCCGGATCGTACCGCAAATTCCAGTATGTCCGCTGCTGCCGTTACTGCCGGTCGGCGAAGTGCGTTGAAGTATCCCTTGATACACGCACATACAGCTCCGGAAAACAGCGCTGCCGGCATGAACCGCACCGCCCCTTCCATTTCTGCTCCGCTGAAAAACCGTGCGCTTATCTCTCCCGATAACATATATATCATTACTGATACCGCTCCGCTCAGTACCATGCACAGCTTTATGCCATGCATCAGTATCCCCTCCGGTGAGCCTCCCTCCTTCGCAAGCTCCTCCGATACGAGCCGGCTCGTACATAAAAACGCATTCCCGTTGGACAGAATACCTGCAAGCCCTAAAAACGATCCCATCAGCGCAAGTGCTCCTACTGCCGGCGCTCCAAGACGCTGGGTTATGAATGAATTCATCATCAGCGATGCCGTGTCAAGTATGAGCTGCATCAGCGTAAGCATCACTGTGTCCCGTATCATCCTTCTGCCTGCCATTATCATATCCCTCCGTTGTTCTCACTCTGTCTATGTATATGTTCAGATCATACTTTAAATTCTCCCTTAAATAAAAAATCCGGAAGCTATTTCATGCTCCCGGATCTGCTCTTCTTCTATTCAAGCGGCTCGTTGACAAACTGTATGTCTACGTCTACGTCGCCTTCTATTCCGTTCATGCGTACATACGCACTCGCCTGCCATATCGCATACGGTCCCGTGTAATCCGTTACGTCTACAAAATGTGCAAGCCATACAGGTCGGTTGTTGCGGTTCGTCCAGAAATTGTTCAGGAAGTTCTTGCTGCTGTACAGCATTCCTTTGTATCCTGCCTTCTCCAGCTCATCACAGAATGCCTCGAACAGATCATTCAGATCATGGATATTCATTCCGTACTGCTGGAAATGTCCGAACTCCTCCCAGTCAAAGGCTATGGGGAAATATGTCTGCCGTCCCCCAAGCTGCTCTACTATCCAGCGCGCGTGCTCACGGACTCCCTCTTCGGTGTTGTCTGTGGTGTAGAAGTACACGCCGATGTCAAGTCCCGCTGCTGTGGCTTCCTCTATGTTCCGCTTGTAATAGTCGTCCATCTTTATCTCACTGTAATAATACCCCATTCGCATTATTACAAACTCTACACCCTGCTCCTTGACTGCATTGTAGTCCACGTTCGTCTGCCATGCTGATACGTCTATTCCAAACCGCGCATCTGCGTAGTCGTTGTTCGCCTTGAAGTCCTCAAAGGCTACTCGCGGATTGTTGTCCTGCGGCTTAGGTATCTCCGGTACCACCTCTACAGTCATGTCCCAGCTGACGGCGTTGCCGGAGCTGTCTGTTACCGTTACGCTTATGGGATAGCTTCCGCATACATTCGTGTCTACCTCTCCTGTGTAGGTCAGAACCGGTGAACGGTCAAAGTTATCAGCATATCCAACCAGCTTGTTGAAGTCCAGCGGCTGTCCCTGCTTCGCGTAAGGCTCCCAGCCGGAGTTCAGCACTATCGGCGGCGTTGTGTCATGTATCTGATAGGCGTAGTCCTTCTCGTACACCGCTCCTTCATAGCTGAACTTTACCTTTACTGCCTTCTCCCCTACCTCAGAGGTGTCTATTACCTTGTCCTTTTCAAGCAGCTCGGCATTTGTGTCCGGAAACAGCTGCGATACCGTAAGTCCCTGATATACCTCTACGTTGTCAAGGGGTACCATCTGCACTGATGCAGGCGGTTCCGATAATACTGCTGTGGTGGTTGCCGGTGCAGTGGTCGTTGCTGATGCTGTTGTAGTCGTTGCTGCTGTTGTTGATACTTTTGTCGTAACAGGCACTGTTGTTTCCTGCACCGGCGCTTTGTCGTTGTGCGGTGCTGTTACTCCGCAGCCGGTTAGTATGCAGCCGCCTGTCAGCAGTACTGCGATAATTGATCTTTTCATTTTTACCCCTTATAAACTTATTTTGTCAGCAGGCGGTCAAGCATCACCTTGCGGCACTCCTTTTCCAGTGTGTCGTCAAGGGGCTCAAGCTCCTGCATTTCATCGGCTCCCCTGTTGATGCAGTAGCCGATCATATAGTCTGATAACTCCGGATTCTTCGACAGGCATGGTCCGTGCATATACGTTGCGATGACATTCTTCTCAAAATAGCCCTCGTACCGGCTCTTTGAACAGTTGCCGTTGCCGTATAATACCTCCCCAAGCGGTGTCTTTATCCCCTGGGTCTGTCCGCCGTGATTTTCAAATCCTACTACCTCTATCGGTACTCCCGTGATCTCGGTGCGCAGTACTATATTTCCTATACACCTCTTCCGGCGGCTCGACGGCGCTACTGTGTAGTAGTCGAACAGCTCAAGTCCGGGTATATCGTTGCCGTCTGCATCACGGTAGTATTTGCCCATAAGCTGGTAGCCTCCGCATATCAGGAACAGGAACGTTCCGCCTTCATACGCCGCTCTGATACCTTCCCTGCACTTCAGCAGGTCAGCTGAGATGTGCTGCTGCTCAAGGTCTGCTCCTCCGCCTATGTATATCATATCGTATGACGTGAAATCCGGCTTCTCGGAATCTACCGAGTAGGTGTCTACCTCGCACTCTATTCCTCGCTTAGCACAGCGGTAACGGATAACCTCCATGTTGCCGCTGTCTCCGTATAGGTCAAGCATATCTGCATACATATGCAGTACCTTAATTTTCTTCACTATGCTCACCTCCGTGCTTCGTTATGTACCTCTTCAATGCACTGCGGGTAGGCTGTACCGCCGTATAGTTCGCTATGACGAACTTCCGTCCCTCTGTTCGCGCAAGCTCCTCTACTGCTTCATCAAGGTCCGGTCGGACTACTATTTTCTCCGGATCGTATCCGGAACACTTTATCCTTACGGCTATATCATATGCCCTCGTTCCCGAAGTGACTACCCGGGTCACTCTCTCAAATATGCTGAAATTGATGTCCCAGATCCACGATACGTCAAGTCCGTCTGCTACGTTGTCGTTAAGTACGAACAACAGCTCCTTTTCTCCCTTCATCTCGTTCATTACCCTCAGTGTCATGTTGGCGCCTACAGGATTCTTCGCAAGATTCAGCGTTGTGTGACGATCCTTCAGCATGAAGCTCTCCATGCGTCCGTTGTTGATGGTGTAGTTGTTGATAACACTGTCTGTCACGCTCTGGTCTATGCCGTACAGCTTAGCGGCTGATGCTACTGCTGTCATGTTGTAGATGTTGTAGATGCTGTTCAGCTTCGGTGTGTATTCGTGGCCGTCTGCGGTGAATACCGGCTTTTCAAGGTCGATATCCTCTGCTGTGACATATGGCTCGTAATCGCCGAATCCACACTTTTTGCATCTGAACCTGCCGATGTGGGAGTACTGATAATACTCGTACTCCAGCGGCTCTCCGCAGAACGGACAGAAGCGTCCCTCCGATGCCTCGAATATCTTGTCTGTGGCAAATGCATAGGGCTTCGCATGGAAGTACTTTACTTTCTTGTTCTCCGGATTCGCCCTGCCCAGACGCGCTGTGTTCGGATCGTCTCCGTTAAGTATCAGATTGCCCTCAAAGGTCTTGCAGAATCCGTTGATCTTCTGTATCAGCGTCTCCATCTCTCCGTTGCGGTCAAGTTGGTCGCGGAAAAAATTCAGAACCACCAGCGTCTCCAGCTTCAGCTGTGAGTATACCACCGGTACGTGGGATTCGTCTGTCTCAAGTATGAGATAATCGGCATCTACCTTGCCAGAACCATCACAGTGACGCAGCAGCAGGGAGCAGATTCCTGTGTCAAGATTGTTGCCCTCTTTGTTGATGATTATCTTCTTTCCGCTCTGCTCAAACAGCTGCGCGATACAGTTGGTCACGGACGTCTTTCCGTTCGTTCCCGTTACTGCGATTATCGGACAGTCTGTGTGAAACATCTTGCAGCACCTGCCCTTCGTCAGGTGCCACAATATAATGCCCGGAAGATTTCCTGCGTTCCTGCCAAGCAGCCGCAGTACTCCCACTATTATTTTACCTATAAGTATAAGTAATCTGTTCAAATCGTATCTATCTCCTAATCCTTTTCTGTGTATGTTATCCTTCCGTCTTCTCCGAATACTACTTCTCCGCGGTTCTTTGCCTCGCGGATTCCAAGTGATACCGCTGTCTCTATGGTCGGACTTACACGGTTGAATCCGAATAACCGCGCGGTCTCACGGATAAGATCCTCCCGGGACATCGCTACCTGTCGGGACATTATCAGCTTTATTCCAGCTGCTGTCTCCTCCGGTGCTATATCGTCCATTGTCCTCTTTCCGTCACCCTTGTATACAGCTCTGCATTCATCGTAACGCTCCGGACTCTGGTCGCTGCGCCAGATATAATCAACGTCTCCCGCTGTCGTTACCTTCGCTCCGGAATGCTCTATGGCAAGGTCCGCCAGCTTCTTCGTGTTAACTGTACCGCGGGCTACTCCAAAGCAGGCATACACCTTCTTTTGCAGCGCTGTTCTGCTTATGGGCGCTTCTTCCTGTAATATGTCCCTCACGCAGGCTATGACCTTCGCTTCGTTCGCTTCTGTAAACTCATCCGGCTTGCCGTATTCCTTCACGCTGAACTCAGTATACTCCGCACACTGGTCCGTGAGATCGACCGTCTCTTCTGTCTCGAATACAAGCTCCTGCTTCGGCTTCGGCGCTTCTTCTGCCGGCGCTGCTGCCTCAGGATTCCTGTAACGCTCCAGTGCTGACGCTATCTCGTCCTCTATCTTCTTTACCGTCTTTTCCTTGTTGTCAAGCCAGTCAAGTATGTACACGTTCATTACGTTCCAGCCAAGTCCTCTCAGCACTCCTGCCTGGGATATGTGCCTGTCCTTCGCTGTGCTGCTGATGTAGCTCTGCTTGCTTCCGCAGCTGATGCCAAGTATGTACTTCGCCGGATCGTCAGGATTCTTTACTGCTACGTCTACCTTGTAGTCCGAACAGCCTACGCTGCAGTCCGCACTGTATCCGCGTCTGCGCAGCTCCTCTGCTATGACGCTCTCAAATCCGATACCGGCTGCTGATGCGCTGCCGCGTACCGCCAGTGCGCTCCTGCCCTTCGCTGCAAACTCAAGGAAGCCTTTGAGTCCCTCTACTCCGTCTGATCTCGTGCGCGACAGGTCTATCATGTCAGGCGTGATGACAGAGAATACTATCATCTCACACTTGGAACGCGATATTGCTACGTTTAGTCTCCTCCAACCGCCGTCACGGTTCAGCGGTCCGAAATTCATCGATACCTTGCCTTCCTTGTCAGGTCCGTAGCCTATGGAGAACATGATTATATCACGCTCGTCTCCCTGTACGTTTTCAAGGTTCTTTATCAGTATCGGCTCGTACTGCTCGTTTGCCCACGTTTCAAGCTCCGGACGCGCTCTGTATGCGTCTGTAAGCAGGTCGTCGATCAGGTTCTGCTGCGGAAGGCTGAACGTTACTACGCCTATGCTCTGCTTTCTCAGCTCCGGATCCTCAAGTCTCCTGGATATTTCCGCTACTATCGCTTCCGCCTCCGCCCTGTT
>CADBNS010000202.1 GCA_902796065.1 Ruminococcus flavefaciens | reverse complement strand
GAAGGCAACTGCCTTGACCACGCTCCTTACGGTCTCCTTGAGGAACTGGATATTGCGCTGTTCGCGGGTGATGACCTTTTCCCAGTCCCACTGGTCAACGAAAATGGAGTGGATATTATCTGTATCGTCATCGCGGCGGATAGCGTTCATATCCGTATAGATACCCTCTCCTGCGCTGTAGCCGTAGCGATAGAGAGCCATTCTCTTCCACTTAGCCAGCGACTGGACTACCTCACCCTCACCGTCAATTTCCTTGATAGTGAAGTGTACCTTGCGCTCAACGCCGTTGAGGTCGTCGTTGATACCGCTTCCCTGGCGAACGATGAGCGGAGCGGATACGCGGTCCAGAGTCAGGGCAAAAGAAAGAGCCTGCTGGAAAATATCCTTGATATACTTGATAGCGTGCTGAGTTTCTCTCAGCGTGAGGGCGGACTTATAGCCCTCCGGAATGTACAGCGATCTTGACATAATAATCACTTTCCTTTACTTGATTTTTCCGGCAGCCGGCGCCATTGACGGCTGTCGTGCTGTAATATATATTAACGCCATTGCGCTAAATACCTGTTTATCTGATAGAACCAACAGTTCTTGGGAAGAGTATGACGTCACGGATATTAGCCAGACCTGTAGTGTACATGATAAGTCTCTCGAAGCCCAGACCGAAGCCGCCGTGTGGAACGCTGCCGTACTTGCGCAGGTCAAGGTAATCGGAGTAGAGGTCAAGGTTCATATTTCTCTCATTCATAGCAGCAATAAGCTTATCGTAGTCAGCCTCACGCTCACTGCCGCCGATTATCTCACCAACACCGGGAACAAGGAGGTCAACCGCAGCAACGGTCTTGCCGTCGGGATTCTGCTTCATATAGAAGGACTTGATCTCCTTGGGGTAGTCTGTAACGAATACAGCCTTCTTGAACACCTTTTCAGAAATGTATCTCTCATGCTCAGTCTGGAGGTCGCAGCCCCATTCTACGGGGTAAACGAACTGCTCGCCGGATTCCTGAAGGAGCTTGATAGCCTCAGTGTAGGTAACTCTGCCGAATTCGTGGGAGATAAGCTCTTCCAGTCTTGCCTTCAGACCCTTCTCAAAGTGAGCATCGAAGAAAGCGATCTCATCGGGACAGGTTTTCAGCAGCTTGCCGATAACGAACTTGACCATGCTCTCAGCGATCTCAATAACGTCGTCCAGCTCAGCGAAAGCTACCTCAGGCTCAACGTGCCAGAACTCAGCAAGGTGCTTTGGAGTATTGCTGTTCTCAGCGCGGAAGCTGGGACCGAATGTGTATATCTTGCCCATAGCCATAGCAGCCATTTCGCCTTCCAGCTGACCGGAAACGCTGAGGCCTGCGCGTCTGCCGAAGAAATCGTCAGCGTAGTATTCCTCTTCGCTCTTGTACTCATTGCTGTAGCCGATAGTAGTTACCTGGAACATCTCACCTGCGCCCTCGCAGTCACTGCCGGTGATAAGGGGAGTATTTACGTAAACGTAGTTATTGCTCTGGAAGTACTCATGGATAGCCGCTGCCAGTACGGAGCGCACTCTCATGACAGCATTGAAGGTATTCGTTCTGCCTCTGAGGTGAGGGATAGTACGGAGGAATTCCAGAGTATGGCCCTTCTTCTGGAGCGGATAATCAGTGGGAGCATCGCCCAGAACAGTGAGCTGATCGGGAGTTGTATTGATCTCAACAGTATTGTTTCTGCCCTCAACGACCTTACCTGTGACCTTCACGGACATACCGACTCTTGGCTCCTTGAAGTCAGCAGAGTCGCCTTTTTCAACGACTACCTGTATATTTTTCAGTGAGGTACCGTCATTTACCTCGATAAAAGCAACGCTCTTGGAGTTGCGTGAAGTGCGGACCCAGCCGCAGACAGTGACTTCCTGTCCGACGAATGCTTTGTCATTCATAACTGCCTTGACATCGATGTGTTTCATAGTGATAATTCCTTTCGTAATTAAAATGTGGATACGGGACGGGAAATACAAAAAAGCCCCCGTCCTGACTTTACAGGACGGGAGCATAATACCCGTGGTGCCACCTGACATTACCGCTGATGCAGGCATAAGGGCTGATATTCAGCCGCCGGACAAAAGCGATCACTCTTGTCTGCTGTAACGTGCAGAACACGGCGCCCCTACTTGCCATAGCTTTCGGTTTGCTGCTCGGAAGTGTTATTCACATGAACTCTGATATGCGGCTCTCACCTGCCCCGCACTCTCTGGGAACGAAATTTCATGCTACTTCTCTTCGTCGTAACATTTTTCTGATAGGTATATTCTATCACGCTGTCACCGGATTGTCAAGTACTTTTTAAAAATTTTTCTGTCATGACCCTCACGGGAGCATCGATAGTCATGGAATCCGGAGTTACGCTGCAATCGTATGCAAGCACCCTGACACCGGCATTCACGGCATCGCTGAGAGCCGATGCGAACTCCGGGTGAGTGGCAGTATCGGGCGTGAATCCGGTGATGCCCTTCATCTGTATCACAAACAGCAGATACGCCTCATAGCCGCAGTCCACAGCGCGAATGAGCTCCCTTATATGCTTCACACCGCGCACAGTGGGCGCGTCAGGAAACATGGCTATCCCCTGTTTTTCCAGCGTAACTCCCTTGACCTCCATAAATATCCGGCGTTCACCGGTGGTTATGAAGAGGTCGAACCGTGAATCCCCCCACGTATATTCCCTGCGCACCTGCGCATCATTGCCGAACAGCTCACCGGTCAGCAGCCACTCCTCCGCAGCCTTGTTAGGCGCCTGAGAGTCCATATTTATGAGGACGTTCCCCTTTTCCGTGACCTTCTCCACAGCCACAAGGTCGTAGGCAGTCTTACGCGGCGGAGGATACGGACCTGAGAGGTACACCTTCCCATCAGGCACAAGGAGTTCCCTGCATCTGCCGGTATTCTTAACATGGACGGTCTCATGTGTACCGTTGATGCTGACCTGAGCTATAAAACGATTGGGACGGCTGATGAACCGTCCCTCAGTGATATTATCGTATCTCATAAAAACAGCATACTGATGCCGTGCTCACTGGCATAGCGTTCAGCCTTTTTGCGGTTTACCTGTTTCAGCACCTTGATGACCATTCTGTGACCACGCCGTTTTTCGTCGTTGGTAGCGTTATCGTTCTCAAACTCAGCTATGCTGACTTCATTGACGTTCTCACAGCCTACGAAAGCGTCGTCGCGTATATCCTTGGTCTTGATGCTGATGCGGATGTCGGACAGGCTCTGACAGCCGTAGAATGCCCAGCTGCCGATAGTTTTCACAGAAGCCGGAATATTTATGCTGTCCAGCGACCTGCACCATGCGAAAGCGCTCTCACCGATGGTATTGACGGAATCGCCGATAAGCACGCGCTTCAGACCATAGCACTCAGAGAATGCCGCATTTCCGATGACCTCAATAGGGTCGTTGATGATTACCTTGTTGAGGTTCTTGCAGGAGTAGAAGGCAAGGTCGCTGATGCGCTTCACCTGACCGGGGAAAATGACCTTGCGGATAGAGCTGCATCTTCCGAAAGCGCCCTTTCCGATATTTTTCAGACTGCGCGGGAAGTTGAGCTCCTTGAGGTGCTGGCACTTTAGAAAGGCGTTCTCACCAATAGATTCAAGGTTCTGAGAGAAAACGACCTCCTCCAGCTGAGTGCAGTGAGCAAATGCGAACTTGTCGATGCTTCTGATGCTGTCAGACATGATTATCTTACGTGCGGACTCATTGCCGCGGAAAGCGTACTTGCCGATAGTAGTGATGCTGTCGGGAATGCAGACCACCTCAGTGGTGCCGATGTACTTTATGAGCAGTCCGTTCCTGCCCACAGCCATATTATTTATATCATCTATCTCAATGGAGTCGTTGTAGTCGATGTTTTCCTCTTTGAGCAGAGCAGTGATCTGGGTAACGGTAGTCGGTCGCGGAGCTGCGTTTTCTTCGCCCTTAGCTGTGGACTTCTCCGGCTTTGCGGGTACAGCAGGCTTGGTGCTATTGACCGGTACAGCCGGTCTGACCTCCTGCAGTCTTGGTGCAGGCTTGCGGTCGTGTTCGTGTTCGTGTCTCAGCTCAGCAGGCTTGAATGGTGCAGCCGGCTTGTTCTCCTTGACTGCTTCCGGCTTTGGAGCTGCCTTTTCTTCGCGTTTCGGCTCAGTCTTAGGTGCGGACTTCTCCGCCTTGAGAGCCTCCGGCTTTGCAGGTGCAGCAGCCTTGTTCTCCTTGACTGTCTCTGGCTTTGGAGCTGCCTTTTCTTCGCGTTTCGGCTCAGTTTTAGGTGCAGACTTCTCCGCCTTGGGAGCCTCCGGCTTTGAAGGTGCAGCAGCCTTGTTCTCCTTAGCTGTCTCCGGCTTTTGAGCTGCCTTTTCTTCACGTTTCGGCTCAGTCTTAGGTGCAGACTTCTCCGCCTTTGGAGCCTCCGGCTTTGCAGGTGCAGCCGGCTTGTTCTCCTTAGCTGTCTCCGGCTTTGGAGCTGCCTTTTCTTCACGTTTCGGCTCAGTCTTGGACGCGGACTTCTCCGCCTTGGGTGCCTCCGGCTTTGCAGGTGCAGCTGCCTTGTTCTCATTGACTGCCTCCGGCTTTGGAGATGCCTTTTCTTCACGTTTCGGCTCAGTCTTGGGCGCGGACTTCTCCGCCTTGGGAGCCTCCGGCTTTGCAGGTGCAGCAGCCTTGTT
>CADBNS010000201.1 GCA_902796065.1 Ruminococcus flavefaciens | reverse complement strand
GCGTCCTCAAGCTCGATGTCCTTAGCGATAGTAACACCGTCGTTAGTGATGAGGGGAGCGCCGAACTTCTTGTCGAGCACTACGTTTCTGCCCTTAGGGCCCATTGTTATTCTTACAGTATCGGCAAGCTTGTCGATGCCAGCCTGAAGTGATTTTCTTGCGTCTTCGCCGTATTTAATATCCTTAGCCATGATAGTTTATCTCCTTTGCAAATGAATTACTTAACGATTGCGAGAATATCTTCCATCTTAACGATGATGTACTCTTCGCCTTCGAGCTTAACGTTTGTACCTGAGTATTTAGAAATGAGGACCTTGTCGCCTTTCTTAACTTCCATTTTAACGTCTGATGTACCGGGGCCGACTTCAACGACCTCAGCGACCTCAGGCTTTTCCTTAGCTGAACCTGAAAGGATTATACCGCTTTTTGTAGTTTCTTCAGCCTCTGTCATTTTAACGACAACTCTGTCCTGTAAAGGTTTGATAGTCATATATATATACCTCCTGAAATAATGATTTTCGTGTTTTTAGCACTCTCTCTTTCTGAGTGCTAATTATATTTTACCACCTTTTTTCAATTAATCAAGTGTATTCAGCAAAGTTTTCTAATTTTTGGAATTATGCATAACTACATTGTGAAAATGTTGAAACTATTGTTGGATAATTACTTCTGCTGACATAAAAAACGGCTGAGTTGTAAGCTCAGCCGCTGTATGAATCATTATTTTGAAGGTATGCGTGCGATGATCCTTCCTGCGAAGTCGTTGAAGTTCTGAGTCTGAAGGATTATCTTTCCGGGACCTGTAAGGCGTGTCAGGAAGAGACCCTCTCCGCCGAACACGATATTTCCGAGACCCTTTACAGTTTCTATATCATAGCTTACAGTGGCATCGAAAGCGACAACGTTGCCGGTATCGACCTTGATCACCTCACCGGGAGCAAGCTCACGCTCGTACATATCGCCGTCTACTTCAAGGAAAGCCATACCGCTGCCGTACATACGCTGGAGAATGAATCCCTCACCGCCGAAAAGACCTGCTGAGAACTTCTTGGTAAAAGTAGCCTTGAGCTCAACGCTCTGCTGAGCGCAGAGGAAAGCGCCCTTCTGAACGATCATTTCGCTCTTTGAGACATCTATAGGCACAACCGCACCGGGGATAGTTGAGCCGAATGTGACCTTGGCACCGTCCCTGTCGGCTGTGTAGTTTGCCATGAAAATGGACTCGCCGGTGAACATTCTGCCGAGGCTCTTTGCAAGACCGCCTCTTGCGTTAGTGGTCATATTGATACCCTCAGTCTGCCAGATCATACCGCCGGACTGAGTGAACATGGATTCTCCTGAATTAAGTGTAACTTCTACTGCCGGAACTGTAGCTCCGATTATTTCATATCTCATTGAGTATCCTCCTTAATGGAAGGCATAAAACTGCCGTTTCCGTATATCATAGTATTATTCTATCACGAAGGGCAGATTTCGTCAATACTTTTTAAGAACTTTCACAAAAACATCATCTTCGGCATATGATGGAGTGTGACAAATACGGCGTGCCGTATGCCGGAAAGCGGCGGAGTATTGCTATGTGCGGAATTGCAGGAGCTATCAGCTTCAGGGAGGATATGCGCAGGGACTCTGAGGTATACATGAAAATGCAGGAGAGGCTTGCCCGGCGCGGACCGGATCAGCGCGGAATTGTGCTGTATCCGGAGGCGGCACTGATACACACGCGGCTTGCAGTCATAGACATAGAGAGAGGCTGTCAGCCTATGAGCTGCAGCATCGGCGGACGGGAGTACACCATAGTCTACAACGGTGAGCTGTACAACACAGATGAGGTGCGGGCAGAGCTTGCGGAGGATTTCGCCTTTGATACTCACTCCGACACGGAGGCGGTACTTAAAGCATACGTAAAATGGGGAGCAGACTGCGTGGAGCATTTCAACGGGATCTACGCATTTGCGGTCTATGACCGGTGGGAGCGCAGGGTATTTCTTGCCCGTGACCGCATGGGAGTCAAGCCGCTGTTTTACTGGCAGGGAGGCGGCAAGCTGGTGTTCGCATCGGAGATACCGGCACTTCTGGAATATCCGGATATTCCCCATGAAATAGACGAAAACGGCGCCGCAGAGCTGCTGCTCATGGCACCCGGACGAACTCCCGGCTGCGGAGTTATACGCGGCATAGAGGAGGTGCGTCCCGGCTGGTGCGGCTCCTTCGATGAGGAGGGGCTGCGCCTGTGGGAGTACTGGAGGCTGAGGGCGTATGAGCTGCACGAGAACTTCGATCAGACAGTTGAGCACGTTCGGGAGCTGGTACTGGACTCCATACGCCGTCAGCTGGTATCCGATGTGCCGGTGTGCACCTTCCTGTCCGGCGGACTGGATTCCAGCCTGATTTCGTCGGTGGCAGCTGCGGAGCTGAAAAAGCAGGGAAAGCAACTCAGCACATTTTCCGTGGATTATCGCGATAATGACCGCTATTTTCAGAAAAGTCACTTTCAGCCTGACAGTGATCCGGAATATATCAGGTGCATGGCTGAATATCTTGATACTGACCACCACTGGACAGTAGTTGATACTCCGGAGCTTGTATCTGCGCTGTATGACGCAGTGGAGGCACGTGGACTTCCCGGAATGGCGGACGTTGACGCATCTTTGCTGCTTTTCTGCCGTGAGATCAAGAAATACGGCACAGTGGCGCTGTCGGGGGAGTGTGCAGACGAGCTGTTCGGCGGTTATCCGTGGTACCGTGATGAGGATATACGCATGACGGACGGATTCCCGTGGGCGCAGAGCACAGCCTATCGCAGCACATTCATCGGCGGACACTTTGCCGGCAGGATAGATCCGGAGGAGTACGTTTACTCAGCTTACCGGAGGACAGCCGATTACGCCATGAAGCTGCCGGACGACAGTGATACGGAGAGCCGTATGCGCGAGATGACGCAGCTGAACTGTCACTGGTTCATGCAGACGCTTCTTGACCGCAAGGACAGAATGTCGATGTACAGCGGACTGGAGGTGCGGGTACCGTTCTGCGACCATCGTATTGCGGAGTATATGTACAATGTGCGTTGGGAGTACAAGGACTGGCAGGGCAGGGAGAAGGGGCTGCTGCGGACGGCGATGGCGGACTGGCTTCCGGAGAAGGTACTATGGCGCAAGAAGAGTCCATATCCCAAGACGCACAATCCGGCGTTTCTGTCGGCAGTCACAGAGCGGCTGCGTGAGGTGCTGAATGAGAAAGACAGCGTACTGACGGAGCTTGTGGACCGTGCTGCACTGGAAAGGCTGGTCCGTCACGAGGACAGTGTACAGTGGTACGGTCAGCTGATGAACCTGCCGCAGACGATAGCATTTTTTATACAGCTTGACAACTGGCTGAAGAGGTATCGGATCGTGCTGAAATGACACGGACAGCTCCGGCAGAATCCACCGTGAAATGATGGTGGACTGTCGGAGCGTGTTGTTTTTGGAGCATATATTAATAGTATAGCATATGCACGAATACCATAGGTCTCCCGACCTGAAAACTATGTGCGACTCTACAGAATTATTCGCCTGAAATTATGGCTAAACAGGCAAAAATCGCCAAAGCACGGTTAAAAAAATTGTCGCAGTTTACAATTATATAAAATTTTCTGAAAAATCGGCTTGTTCTGTTGCAATTTCAATCTACATGTGATATAATATTTGTGTAAGTTTAACAATGTACAGCATTGGCACATCGATGCTGTGTTTTGTTCTGTCTTGATAGTCGCATTTTTAGACCGATAATACCAGTGCGCACCTACAAAAATTACCTTGAGTATAAAAGTTGGTGAATATTGATAAAAAAGAGGAGATTATTTAAGTCAAAAATACGATTGAAAAGTAACACTTAAAATGTTATAATTGTTATATTAAGGCAGTGAGAATTGTTCCGGCTTAAACAAATAACTATGGAGGTGGTTTTTATGAAGAGTTATTCCTTCGTTGGACAGGATGCAAAGGGCAATAAGATCAGAAGCAGAGCCAATGCAGAAAATGTGCAGGAATTCGAGCAGAAGATGAAAGAACGCGGCATCTATGTTGCAGAATACCAGGAAGACGATTCAGACAATTCAAAATCAATTTACAAATTCAGCACCAAGGAGCTTTCGTTCTGCTGCAGACAGCTAAGCGCGATGCTTACCTCGGGTCTTACTCTTGTTAAGGCGATCGACATCCTGACAAAGGAACAGGAAAACGAAAAAGCAAGAGCGATCTGGCAGGATGTTTACGAGAACGTACAGAAGGGTGAATCCTTCTCATCCACAATGGAAATGCACTCAGGTTCCTTCCCGGAATTCCTCATTTCGATGGTCGGCGCCGGTGAGTCCAGTGGTTCCCTTGATGTTATCATGACGAGAATGTCAGACCACTACACAAAGGAAAACAAACTGAAGAACACGATCAAGGGTGCTATGGTATACCCTATCATACTTGCGGTACTCTGCGTAGTTATCGTAATGTTCCTCTTCATTTTCATCATGCCGGCATTCCTGGATATGTATGAAGATCCGTCAACCATGCCTCTCCTCACAAAGATGATGAAGGCGATCAGTGACTTCCTCAGGTACAGGTGGTACATACTTGTTGTTATAGTTGGCGCTATAATATTCGGTATCAACTATGCACTGAAGATCCCGGATATGCGATTGAAATTCGACCGAATGCTGCTGAAGGGTCCCGGATTTGGTCCCCTCATCACCAAGATCTACACAGGTCGTTTCGCAAGAACACTTTCTTCACTTTATTCCAGCGGTATCCCGATGGTAGAGTGCCTGAAAAGAGCTTCCTCAGTCCTTGGCAACCGTTACATCGATCAGAAGTTTGAAGAAGTTATCGATGAGGTTAAACAGGGTGAGTCATTATCATCAGCTATTACAAGAACAGAGATATTCGAGAATATGTTCTGCTCTGTAATTTACGTAGGTGAAGAGTCAGGTGCTCTTGACTCTATTCTCGAAAAGACTTCCGATTACTACGAAGACGAATCAGAATCAGCTGTACAGCGTCTGGTCAGCATGGTAGAGCCTATACTCCTCATATTCATGGGTGTTATCATCGGTCTTGTAGTCTGCGGTATTTACCCTGCACTCTATGGTGCATTCGAGAACGTCGAGAACGAATAAAAACGGAAAGGTGGAAAAAGTAAAATGCTTTCATTTGATATTACCGATAGAAATATACGCGTCGTTAAAGGCGTTGAAAACGGTGGAAAGATAAAGATCACTTCCGCTGCTACACTTAACCTTGAAGAAAACCTTATTATAAACGGTCACGTTAAGGATTCTCCGACAGTTGCAACTCTCATCAATGGTCTCTGCAAGAGAAACAAGATGTATGATAAAGAAGCGATCGTCAGCATCTCCTCAAACCTGACTATATTCAAGGAACTTAATGTTGCAGCTGCAAAGCCGCAGGATCTTCCGAAGGTCGTAAAGCAGCAGATGCAGGCAGAGCTCAACCTTGATGATTCATACAGCGTTACATACGTTGTAGTCGGCAGATCTGATGACAGATCTGAGACCGGCGAGCCAGTACTCAAGGTACTCGCAACAGCTTGCCCTTATGAGATCGTTAACAGCTACAGAGATGTGTTCAAGCTTCTGGGCATCACACTGAAGTCCGTTATGGTTGGCTGCAACTGTATCACAAAGGTTCTTCTGGCAGATACAAAGATCAAGTCAAAGATGCCTCTGCTTGCAGTTCAGATCGATAACAACTTCATCTCTCTCAACCTGTATGAGCAGGGACAGCTTTCATTCTCACGTTTCGCTTCTATCGATCCTGATAACTACGGCGGCTCCGATGACTACGTTTTCGAGGCTGTAAACGAGAACATCTTCCGTATGCTTCAGTTCCACAGAAGCCGTAACACAGGTGAGACTATTGAAAACGTTATCTTCTACGGAGATACTCATGAGTACGTAAGACTTACTGATGAACTTGAAAAGCTCGATCTTAATACAAGCCTTATCAATGTTCCTCCGCAGATCCATGGCCATGAGAATCTTGAGTTCTCTCTTTACGCTAACGCTATCGGCGCTATGTTCAAGCGTAACAGAGAAAACGAGAGAATCAACCTGCTGGATACTGAGTTTGGTAACACCATCAAGAAGGCTGCTTCCGGCGGAAACTATGGAAACCTTGTTCTTCTTGCTTGCCTTGCAGGTGCTGTCCTTATCGGCGGCGGCGCAATGGCTGTAACTGGTATCAGAGATAAGGTGATAACAAATCAGATTGAAGATATAGATGAGTACATCAATTCTGACAGCACTCAGAGAGACCTGAAGCATCAGGCAGATCTTGTTGAACTCAGAAAGAAGGTTGATGAATACAATACTCGTATCACAAACGCTCATGATGCTTTCTATTCACAGCCAGTCATTACAGGCGACAAGTATGATGCTATTGAAGAAGTGATGAAGAAGACTGAGGAAGATGTTAAGACTAAGTCCGGAGCACCTACAGATTTCGCACGTATCTATTCACCGCAGTATAACAGCGGAATGATGAGCTTTGATGTTGTTTGCTCTGGTACAAAGAAGTTTGCTCAGGAATTCCCGGCACAGTTTGTTAAGAATCTGAAGGATGAGAACTTCGCTGAGAATAAGAAGTATTTCATAGAAACCGGTTATACCGGATATTCAGTATCATTTGATCAGCCTGTCGATAAAGATGCACAGATCGACCCGAATGCAGAGGAAACGGTAAAATTCCATGTTGATCTTGCACTTAAGGGCAGGGAAAGTGCTTATAAGCCTGAAGCTGAAGATACAGCTGAAGATGCAGAATAATAAGGGGGCTGATTTAAATGAAACTTAATAACAGAGAAAAGGTTATTCTTGGAATCGTTTTAGCTATTGCGATCGTGCTTATTGCACTGCTTGGCTTTGTTAAGCCAAAGATCGCTAAGATTAAGGCAGATAAGGTAGTACTTGAACAGAAAAAGGAAGAAGAGAGAGACATAAGAGCTAAGATCGACATGATCCCGAAACTTATAACAAGGATCAATGAGACATATGAAGAAACAAAGAAACTTTCAGATGATTTCGTAGAGATTAATAGCATTGCTAATACATACGATCTTGATCAGCTGCTCCAGAGCTATGCTGAAGAGAATGAAGTAAAGGTAATGCAGCTCTCAGCTGGCGAAATTGGTGATGAAACACTTGATTACTATTACTTAGAGAGCAAGGAGCTTGCTAAGGACTTCTTTAATTCAGCAGATCTTAACGGTGGATACACTGCAATGAGAGAAAAGCAGAATGCAGAGGAGAACGCACTTAAGGACAGAGATACAGAAACTGTACTGAGTGCAGATTATGCTATCAAGGTAATCGGCAAGAAGGAAAATATCTGGAAGTATATGCAGGCTATCGCAGATCAGGATCAGACAATTATCATCAATTCAGTACAGATCAATGATTACACATTCCAGGGCGATGAAGACGAGAAGGGCAGAATCACACCTAAGGAGAATGGTGAATCAGAAGTAACATTCAATCTCACACTTTACTCAGTATATGAAATGGAGAAGCCTAATACAGAAGCAAAATAAGTGTTTGTCTACGCTAAAGTTATAATGAATAACTGGAAAGGCGGTTAGAAAAGATGAAAACAGAAAAGAATAGAAAATTAAAAGGTTCGGTATTGCTTACTGTTGTATCAATTATGGCTTTGCTCATAGTTTTTCTGACAAGTGCTTTGGTTCTGGCTACAGCATCAAACAGACGTGCGCACCGCGATTACTCATCCTCACAGGCTGAGTATACCGCGCGTGCTGCCATCGATAGCGCTATCGCTTCGATAAATCAGAACGTAAATGTTCGTGCTGCTGTTCAGGAGATCAATGCGCCGATGTATGCGAACGTTTCGCTTGGTAATGATTCACTGGGTCGACTTGTTCGCACAGATGCATCAGGCAATGATGTATTTGATCAGATCACACTTGAGCCTGTTCTTGACAGTAGTGGAAATATAAAGCAGGTATACTATTATGATAATAATGGTGTTGCAACTGCTTGGCATGCTTACAATCAGATCAAGATCACAGCAACAGTAAAGGTCGGTAAGGAAAGAAAGACTGTTTCAGTTTACGCTGCAACAACTCCTACCTCTATCGTGCCTCAGCAGACACCATCAAATCTCCAGGGACTTCAGACCGCAGGCGGTGCAGGATTTACAACCACAGCTGGTAATATTACCGGTGCTCTTAATATGGGACTTCTGGATTCTGCTCATGGTGATTATACCATCTACAACGATACGGTCCTTCACGAAGTGGAGAACTTTGTTAATGGAAGCTTCAATTCAAGCGGCGGCGGTATTTACCTTGACGTCATGTCACCTAATTCTAAAACTACATTTCTTGGTGACCTTACAGTAGGAAACCATACAGAAATCAAGATCAATTACACCGGCTCAGCTCCACAGCAGCAGCAGGATGTACCTTATCTGTTTGTTGAAGGCAGATTTAAGGTGACAGGTAATGTCAATGTTAATGTTGGTGCGAGTCAAAACAATGCTCATCCACAGAAACCGTTCAATATTTTTGCTGGTTCATGTGAATTAGGACAGTTATTTCTTTCTGGTGATATGTATCTTATGGATGAATTTAATGATCCAAATGATCCAACAAGTGGAATAAGAACAAGTACATTAGGTTCACAAGGTGCTGGAAGCCGTTTATTTGAATGGACTGATTCAATGCAGGGTACAAATGCACAGTTCACCTCTTCAGGTGGTAACATCTATTGCAATGGTAGCTTGAATCTGATCAACACACAGTCTGTTCCTGGCGAAATAAGAGTTAAGCATGATATTGTGGCAGATGGAAACAATTCAAATGGCTTCCCTGGTGTAGTCAGGGTTGTGTGTCAGAATTTCTCAGTTATTAATGACGGAAATACAAAGATTAGTGGATTTGATGTTTATTGTAACCACTATGATATACAATCCGGTCAGGATGACGGAGCATCTGCTGATGTTACAGGTGTTGAAGTAAAGCATGGAATAACATTCCATCCGCTTGCAGATTCTGGACTTGATGAATCAACAATTTACCCGCAGTCAATGACTAAGGAAGAGATATACGGACATCCAGTCGGTGATGGTTGGTCAATAAGCAGTGATCCTGCAGCTCCGAACTATTCACCTAATAAGATAATAAAGAATATCGTTGAACTCAGAAATGCTCTGCATTATGATGCTACAAACGGTGTTTTTGATGAGTCTGTTTATATCAATCAGCTTGGAAGCAATATTCTTTCAGCTATTGCTGATGATGCAGCGCATCCTGTAAAATGGTCAACATTAGGTTCTCCTGAGGACATCAATAACGTTTCTTGTCAGAGTGCATACGATAATAACGTTCTCGTATTAGATACTGATGTTAATAAGCAATTGAATATAAAAGTTGATGCTAATGATTCAATTGTTGTCGTTATTGAAGATGGTGTTGATATTCAGAAACCAATTATAGTTGAATCACCTGCTAATGTAGAAGTACCATTCTTCATAAATGGTAAGGTCAAGGTTACTGGCAGTGGCGGCGGATGTATCGTAACAAAGGAGCTTTACGATCGTTTTAGTTCCGGTACAAAGGAAGTCTATGAATGGGATTCTATTAACATCACTATGTATGCTAAGAAGAATAACGCATCGATTGAGTACTACAATAACGGACTTATCTGCGCAAACGCTATGGCTCCGACACTTTCATTAAGAGGAGATACGACCGGAGGCGGAACTTCTCTGTTCTCAAATGTTGCATATTATGAGGGCGCATCTGCACCTGGTACACGTTATACATCATCACATAATGATACATCATTCAATCCTCACTGGATCGGAAATGCGTTCGTTGGTGGAATTGATCCAAATGATGCAGGTCAGTTCTCCAACAACTTCACACTTCTTTATACACGTAACGGCAACAACGGCGGCAATCCACCTCCTGGTGGACAGAACACAGTACCTATGTACTATGAGCGTTTCTTCGCTGAATATTAATGAGGGAGGCGTGTTTTTATGAAAAAACCAAAAAGGAAATTAAAAGGCATGTCCCTTATCGAGATAATAATCTCTCTGGCAATATTGGCGATAATGGCTGGTGTACTTCTTACGATCGGAACTGTTGTTGACGGTACGACAAGGAATTCAACCAACCTCAAGACAAAGATCACTGCTGAGGCACCGTATGCTGCACACAGAGTTGCTAATTACGATGACGGAACAGGCACAACAGTTGCTTTTCCGACACAGCCGATAACAGTTCAGGTCGAGCTTCAGTGTCCTGCCGGAAACTATTATGACGCTAACAGCGGACAGGTCACAACATACCCTGCTAATCCGTCAGCAGTAGTTGGCGGATACAGAGTAAACACTGAGGACGCTTACAAGACACAGCTTACTACAAATCAGCTGGGTCAGTATGCAGACCAGCCAAATAGCAGACTCAACCTTGAGTATGTTGTTATTGAACCGGCAACTCAGCCTGTAACTTGATAGGAGGGTGCTGTAAATGAATAATAACAGTAAAAGACTTAAGGGTTTCTCGCTGATCGAGCTTATTATAGTTCTTGCAGTATTTATGATACTGGTATTTGGTGCATTCCAGTTATACGGTCCGGTTGAGCGTATATTCAAGAATGCGTCTGTATCAGAAAAAACATACAGTTATACAAATAATATCCAGGTGGAATTAAAAAGCCGCCTGGAGTATGCTGACTGTGTACGCATATATGATACCGCATCATTGAACGGCGGAAATGTAACAAAGAGAGCTTTACGTGACATCTGTGATGACATTCGTGAAGATTACTACAAGGACATCGTTCGTGCATCTAACAACGGCGGTGCAGTAAATGTAGACTATATCGACGATGCTCATATTTACATAATGCACTTTCTGAACAATGCTTCAGGCTCTATTCCCGCCGGACAGATAACAGTCCGCGCAGTTGACTTCTCAACTAATACTTCTGCAACTATTGCAGAGGCAGATATTCCTGATGAAGATGCAACAACTGATGTTATCATCAATCCTGCATTTTTCACTGCAAGGGATGCTGTGTACACATTTAACTATGCATTAGGTGCCGGAGCAATGGTAAATGTTGCACCGCCTACAAATGCAAGAACCGGTGAAACCTATCGTGCACTGAACACTGATCTTGAAAACGTAAATGTCAAGGATCGCTGTGATTTCAGAAATCTTGCGATCTCCATTATTACATCAAAGGATCTCACAAGCGGCGGTACAGAAGATATGGCGGCAGGTGCCGGACATACCTACAGATCATTTGTTAACCCTAACGCACTTAGCGTAGCAAATATCGCTCTTACAAATATTTCTTACAGAAATAACCAGCCGGCTGAAAGATTCTATTTTGACAGCACACCGGGAGCAGCAGTTCCTTATGTACGTTCAAGATATAGTGTCCTCAACGGAACTATGGTACATCCGTACTTAAATGAGTCAAGTGAGAATGTAGATTTCAACAACGACATCTACATCTTCTACACACTTCCACAGGAATTTGAATAATAACAAAAAAACAGGCAGCAGTCAAAGCTGCTGCCTGTAATCTTTTTTTGCTTACTGTATACTTTCGGACATCAGACCGAGGTACCACTGAGCAATTCCATTTCCCCAGAGGGCGCTTATTGCGATTCCTATTGAAAGGAAAGGACCAAAGGCAAATTTGGATTGACCTGTCACACGCTTGTAGATCAGACCGACTACAGCTGCAAGGACAATACCGATAAATGCTGAAATGATAATAGCCTGTGTTCCGATGAGAGCGCCGGCAGCGATCATAAGGATCGTATCGCCAAGCTCGATCGCACGGAAGTCTTCGCCGAACTTCTTCTTTATGAAGCTGCGGCTGACCTCTCCGATGATGAAAAATGGGACACTGACGACCATAGCACCGATAATACGGTGTTTCAGTTCAATATCATCTGTAAATATCGCTGCGGGTATCGCAAGGATAAAAATAAGACCAACAATGATCATATCGATCTCCATTGTGTCCCAGTCCATGAAGCCTACAACGATGAGCAGAGACATAAGAACGCAGGTTATTATGGCTTTAGCATTTATGTCAAGCACATAAAATGTAAGAACATAAAGCAGACCGTTGAGAGCCTCAACAATGGGGTAACGGGCTGAGATCTTAGAACCGCAGTTATGACATTTTCCGCGAAGGAAAAGCCAGCTGAACACGGGGATCAGATCTATGGGCCGTATCTTCGTACCGCAGGTCATGCAGTGTGAAGACCTCTTGATGAGCGATTCCTGACGGGGCAGCCTTATGATAACTACATTAAGAAAGCTTCCAATAGCTATGCCAACCAGGAAAACGATGGTGTAGATCATGATCTTGAATGGGAGTTCCGTAAATTCACTATGGAGCATATTCTCAAATCCGAACATGATTTTACCCTCCTTTCTTAAAAATTTCATATGTTTATTATAACATAATTTGGAGAAAATTCAAGTATTAATTAAGAGTTTGCAGATCAAAATCTGGCAGCTCTGGAAATAGCGGAGGTTTGTTATGAGAAACGAGAGAATTGGCGACTATCTTGTTAGTCAGGGGCTGATCACAGATGAACAGCTCCAGAAGGTTCTTGAGGCTCAGAGAGCATCAAACGGAACCAAAAAATTCGGCGACATTGTCGTTGAGATGGGCATTATGTCCGAAACAAATTTCACTAAGGCTCTTGCAGGAAAGCTGAGAGTTCAGTATGTTGACCTCGACAATGTTGAGATCGATTCTGAGGCTGTTCAGAAGGTTCCTGAGGCTTTGGCAAGAAAGCATACTGTTATCGCTATCGCTGTAACAGGTAAGCGACTCACAGTTGCTACAAATGACCCTGTAAACTTCATAGTGCTCGAAGACATCAAGGTATCTACCGGTATGGATACAGTTCCTGTTCTCGCAACAACTTCAGCGATCAACAAGGCAATCGGTAAGAACTATTCAATGCAGAACGTTGACAACGTTCTTGACAGCATCAACTCAATGAACAACGATCTTGGAAATATGGAAGACGACGAGTCCCGTGACAGAGTCGATAACGCTCCTATCGTTAAGCTGGCTACAACTATCGTTGAGAACGCTTTCCGTGCAGACGCTACTGATATTCATATCGAGCCGTTCAAGACATATACAAGGATCCGTATCCGTGTTAACGGCGACCTCGTTGAGCTGATGAATATATCTTCAGCTGTTCACAGTGCACTTACAACACGTCTCAAGCTCATCAGCGGCATGAACATCGCTGAGAAGAGAATCCCGCAGGACGGCCGTTTCACACAGGTCGTTGACGGAACAACGCTTGATGTCCGTGTGTCTGCACTTCCTACAGTACACGGTGAGAAGGTCGTTATCCGAATCCTTTCAACCGGTCAGATCGCACTTCGTAAGATCACAGACCTTGGTATGTCTGACTATAACTACCAGATGTTTGAGTCAATGCTCCGCGTTCCTCACGGCGTTATCCTGGTTACAGGACCTACCGGTTCAGGT
>CADBNS010000200.1 GCA_902796065.1 Ruminococcus flavefaciens | reverse complement strand
GTCAGCGTCGATTACGAGAATTTCCTTATCTCTTATCTCTTCGTTGATCTGCAGTTCCTGTTTGCTAATTTTCAAGCACCTCCAGCCATAAAATAAAACAAAAATGAGTGCAGATGTTATCCGCACTCATTCAATACGCAAAATAACGGAAGTCCGCAGGGACTTCGTGGTAGTTCAACATATTGACCGTTTCAGCCAATGCCTTACGGTGAGAACGGGTAGTTCTGCTTTGTTTACTCAAACATTATACACCACAATCTCACATCTGTCAAGGGCAGACACAATTTTTGTCACTTTGCACAATTTTATCATCATTCAGTCCGCGCAGTTTATCCCACACAGCAAATCTCACGCGATATTTTTTAGGTTTCTTCATAATATCCAGCTGGCGGGAGCTGAAAAACGCATCCTCGGCAGCCATGTTTTCGCGCACATCGCCGGTAACCTCAGTGTTATTGCAATCGGTGCTGTCGGTATCGCAGGCAGCCGGCAGACACAGCGGAGGGTACATCACGCACCACCAGTTATGGCCGTTAGCCGGACCGATCTTCACCCTGACGGCGCGGTAGTATCCGGCAGGCATAGTGAGCTGACCATAGACCCGTTCATCGAACCACATATCAGCAAGCTCCGCAGAAACGTGGTCACTGCAGCCGTTAGCGCGGAGAACGCCCTCAGCGATCTGCACGATATGATCCAGCTGGCGCTCAGCGATATTTTCCGCATCGGACAGATCATCAGCCCCGTCAAAGATATGAGCATCAAGGAGTTCATCGCGGACCATGAGTTTAAGCTGCTGATCGCGTCCGGAGTCGGAAGCAGCGAGGATATGGAGGCGCAGCACACTGTCTCTCAGGCTGTCGAGGGTACGTCCGTCCCTGACGAACCGACACACATTAGGTATAAGTATAGCAAAAACAAAAGCGATAGTCAAGATTTTTCCGTTTAATAATTTCATAATTTATCACCTCACAGACATCTTTGACGGTGCAAACAAAAAATATACAACGGAGGAGAATTCTCTCTTGACCTGAGACATTATTTGTGTTATTATGGTATACAGGAAATTAGCGTTTGAAACAAGAAAGGGACAATATGAAATTTAATGAACTGAATCTGTCACAAGAAATAATTGAGGCTGTTGACGAACTCGGATTCGCCGAAATGACTGAAATACAGCAGCAGAGCATACCGCTCCTGCTGGAGGGAAGGGACGTTATCGGACGTTCCAACACCGGAACAGGAAAGACAGCCGCATTCGGCATACCGGCAGTAGAGAGCATAACAGAAGCAGACCGCGGAAAGGTAACGGTGCTGATACTCTGCCCGACCCGTGAGCTTGCAATGCAGGCGCATGAGGAGATACGCAAATTTGCGCGGTATAAGCGCTGTGTAAAGGCAACAGCGGTATACGGCGGAGCGAGCATGGAGCGTCAGATAATGGAGCTGAAACGCGGCACAAACATAGTGATCGGAACCCCGGGACGAGTAATGGACCACATACGCAGGCGCACACTGAAGCTGCACGATCTGCGCACAGTGATACTCGACGAGGCAGACGAAATGCTGAACATGGGCTTCCGCGAGGACATCGAGTCGATACTTTCAGAAGCGCCGGAGGAGCGCCAGACTGTACTGTTCTCAGCAACGATGCCATCGGAGATACTTGCGATCACGAAGAAATACCAGACAGATCCGGTACAGATCAAGATAAAATCAGCACAGAAGACAGTAGAGCTGATAGACCAGTACTATTTTGAAGTAGCGATGGGACGCAAGACCGATGCGCTCCGGCTACTTATCGCAGCCTACTCCCCTGCCTCAGCGATGGTATTCTGCAATACCAAGCGCATGGTAGACGAGCTGACAGAAGCGCTGATAAACTCCGGCATACGGGCAGCGGGACTTCACGGTGACATGAAGCAGGCGCAGCGCACAGCAGTAATGAACGCATTCAAGGCAAAGAGCACCAACATACTTGTAGCCACAGATGTAGCTGCACGCGGCATAGACGTAAGCGGTATCGACGCAGTATTCAACTACGACCTGCCGCAGGACAACGAATACTACATTCACCGCATCGGCAGAACAGGCAGAGCAGGAAAAGCCGGCACAGCCTACACGCTGATAACAGGCAAGCGCCAGTACTTTGACCTGCAGGCGATCGCTCGGTACACGAAAGCGGAGATACGTGAGATGCCGCTGCCGGACAGATCGGACATAACGGCGATGAAGAAGGAGAGTCTTGCCGCAGAGATAGCAGGGATCGAGGAACGCGGAGACGAGAACGTATACGAGATACTGGACAAGCTGGCAGACATGGGGATCGACCCGCGTGAAGCTGCAGCGCGCCTGATAAGCCGTAGGCTGCACAGTGAGCTGGAAGGACTTCCGGAGTTCAGTGCATCACGGCCGCTGAAAAAGGGACGCCGTGACGGAGCAAAGACAGTGAAGGTAGATATAAACATAGGCCGCAGCAAGCGAATAGCGCCGAACTTCATACTTGGCGCACTGGTAGATGCGACAGGAATGTCAGGCAAGGACTTTGGAAAGATAGATATATATGACGACCACACGACGGTAGAGGTACCGGAGTCGGAGTATGATTATATAATCGAGAGCACGAATCCGATGAAGATAAACGGACATCAGGTGGAGGTAAAGCTGTATAAAGGCGGACGTGAGAAGAGCGGAGGCAAGCAGGTATACAGTGAGCGCCGCGGCAGACCGGACATGAAGAGATCGGCATACGGAAGCAGGAACAGGTCAGAAGTATTCAAGGACTACACACCTGACCGCCGTAAACGCACTAAAAAAAGGCATTAAGGGGTGAGCAGCATGGCAAAATACAAAGGACCGCAGAAAAAGATGTGGATGAGGATATTAGTTCTCATGCTTGTCGGAGTACTGCTGATCGCATATGTACTGATGTTATTCATGAGATAATAAAGCGCCTCATTATCGGTAAAACGGCCGGTAATGAGGCGCTTTTTATTCTTTTCGACACCATAATCCATTTGACAATCTTTGTATTTTATAGTCTTTTCTTTGCAGAATATCAATAATATCTTTAAGTGTTTCTGTTAAACCATTTTGCGCTTTACTTAAAGAATTAATATAAATAAACACATCATCCAATTCACTCGGCGAAAAGAATAAATTAGATTTACAATACATCAACAGTCTTTTCTCACTTTCAGAATATTCTTTTCGATTAAATAAAACACTTGTAGCCTCTATATGCGCCTGAGAAATCCCAGCATCTGAAGCATATATCATAAAATCCTCATATTTTCTATCATTTTTACAACCAACCATACATTCTCCCCAAAGCTTCGTTTGAACCTCATTCCAAGCCTTATTAACATCTTTGCTTTCCAAAACTCTTTTTATGTCCTTGTCAAATTCTTTATGCAATTGAACCAATTCAATCCTCTCATCATCTAAAAGTACTTGCAATCGATTAATTTCATCATTATATTTCTCAAGGAACTCTTTCCTTTTCTCATCTTCGATTTTTATTTCATAATCATCAACACGTACAACAAATGTACGCAAGTCCTCTAACGCAAACATACATTGTCTATACAAATCTTCTTCTTTCTCATGTTTGCCTGAATGTACTTTCAGATTTCTTCCTTCTTTCACTCTATAGAGAGCATCTCGTGTATTTCGATTCACTGCTCTTATTCCATCAAAATCAGAATTAATAAGCTGATTTATCAAAGTCACATCCATATCTTCAACACTGTATTTTTCTATTCCATCTCTTCTAATTCTTTTGTACGTTTCGTTATATGCATTTTTAAATCTTCCGTTTTTCTCCACCTCTGCTTTAATCATCTCATGCATTTTTTGCTTCCAATCATCTTTAAGAATCATTCTAATAAAATCCTGACAAACATACAAACGTAATCTATCTACATCTTCCATTCTATAAATGATATTCATAATCGTCCCCCTTAGTATACTAATCATTCAAATTCTATAGAAAACGGCGCATAATCCAGAGACTATGCGCCGCAGCGCTGTTGGGTCAGTCCTCATTGTAATCAATGAAGCTCTGATCATTTC
>CADBNS010000199.1 GCA_902796065.1 Ruminococcus flavefaciens | reverse complement strand
GTGGATCACTTTACGGGAATCCTCATATCGAATGGTCATTTTCTCATATCCAGCAGCAGCTATCTTATACTGCTTGCTGAGGCGTTCACTTTCGGCTCTTGTAACGCCAAGCTGTACGGTTTCGTGGAACATTGCTACGCACAGGAGGGTACTGAAGAGTGTCACAACCGCAGATACGGCGCAGCTTTCAGCTGTACCGAATGCTAACAGGTATTTTGCGGAGATGAATACGAATCCAAGTATCATAGAAGTAGCGAATAGCATATGAGAAAGACCGGTACTCATCTGTTCAAAGTGTTCAGCAAAGCGCCTGAACAAGACAGAAACGGCGTACATAAGAAGAGTACCGGATACCAGTGCGACAAACAGACCCATCAGGCGGTGGTGTGTAGCCAGCGCGATGAAATTACCGCCGGTATAACCAAGTATGCCGGCGAATACGATACCCACAATGAAGAAGGTATTCGACAGGGTCATATCAAGTATTTTTCCTTTAAACAGGATCAGGCAAAGAATGTCATTGAAAATGACTTGTTCCACGATCTCAACGAAGAAACCGCCGCCGCTGAAGTGCCTTATGACAGCAGAAACAGCAGCAGACGCAAGAAGCACGGGGATATATACTCCCGCGTGTTTTATGCGATGGGGGTATACCTTATATGCCAGCAGCATGAAGAGCAACTCTCCAATGACAGCACGGATAACAGAGGCATACTCCATTATCATACGCGGCACTCTCTCATTCTTTTTACGAAAGCACCGGATAATTTTTCGATGAAATCATTTTTCTTTTTATGGGCAAGCGGTATCATATCACCGTTGCTCATGACGATATTATAATCATCAGATACCTTCTGGACATGGCGCAGGTTCAGTACGCAGTCACGCCGCGACTGATAGAACTGGTCCTTATCCAGCATATCATAGATATCCGTCAGATTACCGCGGACGGTAACGAGACCGTCAGTGGTATGGACGCATACCTTTTTCTTGGCTTCAAATTCAAAATAGTAGATATTTTCCGTTCTGAGAACGATATCCCCGTCAAGAGAGCGAAGAGTTATCGTCTCTTCATCGGGTTTACAAAGATTGTCCATAAAGTCATCCAGAACACTGATAAGCCTATCCCTGATGACCGGCTTGGTAATGAAATCATATGCGTGTACCTTATAAGCACGGCGCCAGTAATCAGTGTAACTTGAGACGTAGACAATAGGCAGCTTTACATCATTTCTGCGTATCTCCTCTGCAACTTCAATACCATTGGAATTCTTCATTTCTATATCCAGGAAAACGATATCGAAGTTCATATCGGAAGCAAGCAGAAGGCTGCCGTCAGAGAAGCATGAGATCTCACATTCTTCGTTTCTTGCCTTCATATAGGCAGAAATGTACTCATTGAGAGCATTCAGGAACGTGGGATCGTCATCACAAACAGCGATCCTAAACAAAATTAACTTCCTTTCCATCAACAGATCAAGCGCGGCAGATGCCGCATTTCCCTCAAAACATCGGATAAGGCACAGCCCGACTCTACAAAATGTAAAACTTTGTGGATTTTTTAAAAAATGTACCAATACATTCCGACGGTGATTAATTATATATCAAAAATGGAGATTTGTCAAGGCTTATAGCCAAAAAATATATTACAATGCAATTACTGACAGCGATTCAGACCACTATTTCTAATACCTCAGGTATATAACGGTCAACTAATTACCAAGTGTATGAAAAACCGCTGCACATATGTACAGCGGTTAATATTCTGATAAAATATCACTCAGAGTATTTTTTCCACGAATTATCGGCAATATCGTAAGCGTAAACATTTGTCAGCTTATATTTCTCTATCCACTCACTCATCGCCTTCATGTAATTCTCGTTACCATGAAACGGACTCATATGATGCCAGCCCTGCGGAAATTGTCCGGAATGACCGTTGATACAGGGTATATTATATTTATATGCCACCTCCCACGCAGCAAGCTGATAGTCCTTGTCGTTGTCGAAAGAGCGCGTCTCACCGGAATCCACTATGAACATCACCTTGCAGTCTGCCGGCGGAGCTGCTGCGGTATTGGTAAGCTCCACAGCCTCATGTATCGCCCACAGGCTGCGTGTGCCGCAGGTAAGGGTATTTTCAGCCACCAGCCACAGCGAAAGTGCTGCGATGAGAGCCGTCTTTTTATTGCGCTCTATTTTCAGAACAGGTACGAATCTGTCAACGAATACTGCGGTCACGATACCCACAGGAAGGGTCAGGAACATATTGAAACGCGATACAGCACGTATGCCGGAAGCTCCGGGAAGGTATTTATAAATCCAATACCAGAAGCTGTGACCGTGCACCTTTATCATGACAGCAAAACAGCAGAATACTGCCGCAGCTGCCGCACAGAACAGCAGGTCAGTATAGTCTGCGGAGCGCGGTCTCTTCGGCAGCTTCTCCGGCGCTTTACTGCGCAGCCACAGTGCAGCGATAACAAACAGCATCAGGGTTATCAGCGGGAAGCCTGTGCGCAGTTCTCCGGCATAGAAGCCCTCGATGCGGAAGAATGGTCCCTCCATGAAGGCACCGTAGACGATGTTGAAGGGTCCGACATTGAAGAAATCCCGCCATGTGGGGAGCATTGAGTGTACGGGGTCCCAGTCCCAGCCTCCGCTTGAAAGAAGGGTCGGGAGGTATATCATTATAAATGGTACCATGATTCCGATGCCGAACACGATGTACAGTATCAGCTCCAGTGGATTCTTCTTTATGAATCCCCACACCGGCGCCCATACCTTAGCCTTGCGGCGTTTCAGCGCGATGCAGTATACCAACAGTGTGAAGAATGCATATATGAGCATAAAATACGCATTGTAGAAGCTGGTGTAGAATACCAGTGCCAGTACTGCAATTGCTCCAAGTCCGGCGGGTATGCGCTTCCGGCGGAGTCCGTCAATGTTCGTGAAGAAGTCCCAGAGCAGTATGAACATCAGCGGATACAGACAGACTGCAAGCATCTGATTGTGCCACGACTTCACCGACAGCGAATTGGCATAGCAGAATATGATGGTTCCCATAATTGTCGCTGAGGGACGCAGCTTCATCTTCCGGTCGAAGAAGTACACCGATGAAAGCGTACCCAGCAGGTGCAGTCCGATAAGTCCCCACTTGTTAGCCATGAACATGGAAGCGCCCATTGCGCGGAGTATGCAGAACGGAACTGCCAGCGCTAAGAGCATATCGGAATAGGAAATGGTATTTGTCACGGGATAGAAGCAGCTCAGGTCGGTGAATTTCTCCCTGCCCTGAAGCCAGCGGTAGTAGTGCTCAAGAATGAGGTCGATGTACCGCGCATCACCGTTGCTTCCGATAAGGTTGTCATTTGTGATTATATTGCGAAAGAACAGCGCATCAAGCACCAGTGCAAACAGCACAAGTACCGCAAGCTGCACCGGACTCCCTTGTTGTTTCTTGGTTTTTGTCATTATATTGCTCCTTACGGCTTGATTTCGCGCATGGTCAGCTCAACACGGGGATTACCCTCAGGATCGGGGTCTGTCATCTTCGCAGTGTCGATAACTATCGGCTTCACCGGCCGCGAATTATCGCCGTCTGCGCCTTCAATACGCTTTACTGTCAGGAATTTGTCAATGACCTCCATACCCTCAGTGACCTCACCGAATGCGGCATAATAACCGTCAAGGTCAGGACGGTCGGTGTAGCAGATGAAGAACTGCGATGAAGCGCTGTCAGGGTCGTTGGTACGCGCCATTGAGACAGTACCGCGCTTGTGGAGGAGGTCGTTATTCACGCCGTTTGCCGTGAACTCCCCCTTTATGGTATCTTTGCTGCCGCCTGCGCCTGTACCGTCCGGATCACCGCCCTGCGCCATGAATCCGTCAATGACGCGGTGAAAGGTAAGTCCGTCGTAGAAGCCGTCAGACACGAGATTCTCGAAGTTTTCGCAGGTGATCGGAGCTTTGTCTGGGTATAGGGTGATTATCACCGGAGCTTCCGTTGCAGCAGGTCCGTCGCTGCCGGATATAACTGCAACACTCTTGCCGCAGCCCGTGAGCATGAGCGCTGCGGTCAGGAGTGCGGCACATCTGGTTATTTTCATATATACTATCTCCTTGTAATTGAGTTAGAACCTGTCCGCATGAGCGCGGACAAAGTAATTATATCACTATAGGTAATGTTTGTCAATTATTGCTCCGCAAGCAAAAGGGACTGCTGCGGCAGTCCCCTTCCATTTCCGGATATTCACTTGTACGGCTGTTTCTCGTCCGTCAGCCCAAGTATATAGTCGGTACTCGTCCCGTACAGCTGCGCCAGCTTTATCACCACTGACACCGGTACGTCACGTATCCCTCGCTCATACTTCGAGTACAGCGACTGATCGCAGTAGAGATACTCCGAAACCTCGCGCTGCGTCCTGTCACTGTCCTCACGGAGATCCCTTATTCGTGTATACATACCCCACCTCTATGAGTAAATATTTTTACCAACCAAATGGTTTTAAAACCATTAATATTATAGAACAAGTGGGAAAAACGCATAAGGAAATAGGACAAATAGTCCTTACAATATCGATATAATTAAATCATTTTATTTAGTATAAACCGCGATATTCTGCTGAAAAGTCCTTGACAATAAGTGCGTGTGGAGTTATAATCATTTTAGGACAAATAGTCCTAAAATATTCAGGGAGATGATCTTATGTTTGGTTTTGACTTATTCGGAACGGACGATATGATGAGCGTGAATGTGTGCCCGGTATGCGGACGGCAGCTGCTTCCGGGGGAATTCTCCGCCGGAGGTCTGTGTCAGGAGTGCTTTGAAGCGGAGAGCGAAGAAGCAGATGAGGAAAAAAGAGGTGTGAATGATGGATTTTGAAATACAGCTGTTAATTATATTCATTGTCATCTTTGTTATTGTGATGATCAGATACCTTATAGTCTCATCTGCTGAGGAGCGTGAAAAACGGGAATGGGAATTGGAACTGATACGCAGACTCGCTAACAACACCGCAGAAATAACCCCCGATCAGTTCTTCAACATAAGGAACAGGCATCCGAAAAGCGATTTCACCGGCGTGTACATACTCCACAACAGAACCAAAGAAAAGTACTACGTAGGACAGGGAAAGAGCGTATACAAGCGGGTCAACGCGCACTTCACCGGTCACGGCAACGGCGATGTCTATGCAGACTACAAATACGGCGATCATTTCACCATAAAAATGGTCAGCCTCGCTTCCAGCGGTATCAACACACTGGACGAGCTTGAACGCAAGATGATCGACGCATACAATGCGTACTCCAACGGCTACAACAAGACCCGCGGAAACAGCGGTTACTGAACAAAAAACTCCCCTGGTTAAGGGGAGTTTTACGTTTTATTGAGCTATGATCAAACGATCTCGCCGCAAACTCTGCAACGCTTGCAAGGAGCATTTACCCAGATCCAGTATCCAACACCCTCTTTAGCCCAGATAAGCTTCTGATATGTGCTGTTATATGTATACTGTCCGTGAGCGTGTCCGTCATATCTTGATGCTGCGCTTGCTGTAATAGTTGTCTGAGGAGCAGCTGTTTCTGTGATAACAGAACCTGCGCCGAGAAGTGTGAATGCCATAGCTGCAACTGCGATCTTTTTGATTACGTTTTTCATTTTTATTTCCTCCATTGATTTTGATTTTTACGGTTTCGTTCACCGTCTGATGCTATTCTACACCATTGCGCAGGCATTCGCAATCGAATCGGAGTGAAGGGGATAAAATCCGGAGTGAATAAAAACAAGAACCCCCTGCACAGACCGTGAGTTGTCCGCAGGGGGTAAATATTCATTGATCTATATCTTTACAAAAGACCTGATCATTCAGCAGCATTGAGCTTCTTAGCGAGCTGAGCCTTCTTTCTTGCAGCCTTATTCTTGTGCATAAGACCATGAGCGCAAGCCTGGTCAACTCTCTTGATAGCTACCTTGATAGCCTCTGCCTTATCAGCAGCGCCTGTTGTGCATGCGATGTCAGCCTTCTTGAGAACTGTCTTGAGATTGGACTTTCTTGCCTTGTTAGAAGCAGCCTTAGTAGCATTTACCTTGACCCTCTTCTTTGCAGATTTGATATTTGGCATTTTGTTGCACCTCCTTCATAGTACCGCAGAATGAATATCCGGCGGAAATTACAAATAATAAGCACATATGGGAAATGTGCTCCGGCAGCTGCAACGCACAGCTGTCATACTGAGACAATGATAATTATACCATTTTCCGCAGATTTTTGCAATAGGCAAATTCTAAATATTACGCCAAATTTTATCAGTTGATTTAAAGCATAATGCACAAGAAAGGAAGATACAGCTTATGAGCATACGCACAGACCTTGCAGTTGAGCAGATAAACTCCGGCGATATGCCGGACAGCGTACACGTTTACAGCCGCGGCAGCGCCTTCCGTATCACGGAAATAATCATAGACGACGACAGCTGCATGGAGAGCATCGGGAAGGGTCCGGGAAGGTACATCACCCTGGAGAGCAGCAGTATCAGCCGGTTTTCCGGCGAATATGAGACTATGGCGCAGGAGCTTGCCGGAGAGATACGCAGTATGCTGCCGGAGGGCGACGTACTGGTGGCAGGTATAGGAAACCGCGATATTACGCCTGATGCGGTGGGTCCGCAGACCGCTGAGAAGGTACTCGCCACACGGCATCTGCGTGATGAGCTGTGCAGCGGTGAGGCTGAGTTTCTCACCTCCCTGCGCCGTGTAAGCACCTTTGCAGGCGGAGTTATGGGACAGACCGGCATCGAGACCGCGGAACTCATACGCGCAATATGCCGCAGCATAGCTCCGTCAGCTGTCATAGCCGTGGACGCTCTGGCGTGTTCGGACGTCAGCCGTCTGGGTACGACCATACAGATATGCGACAGCGGCATCTCCCCCGGCAGCGGAGTCTCCAACGCCCGTCAGGAGCTTTCCGCAAATAATCTGGGGATACCGGTCATAGCTGTGGGAGTTCCCACGGTAGTTGATATGCACACCATAGTCCGCAGTCTTACGGGGAGCTCTGCGGAAGAAGGAATGCCGAACATGATGGTGACTCCCCGCGACATCGACCGTCTGACGGAAAGGGCAGCTCAGCTGATAGCCTTTGGCATCAACCTTGCTGTACAGCCTACCCTGAGCTTTGACGATGTACGCGGACTGTTCTGACACAAAAAAGCGGACCGCATCAACGGTCCGCCGAATATCAGAGCTTATTCTTTTCGTCCTCGATCATCTTGAGGAGGTCGTCAACAGACATCTTAGAAGGAGTCTTTTTCAGCTCAAGGCTCTCAGACTTGCTGAGAATATCGGATATATCCGGTGAGCTGCTCTTTCTTGGAGCCGATGACGGAGGAGCTGACTGGCTTCTGAGGGGAGTTGTCTTAGGAACGTCGTCCCTGGACATCTCAGCCAGCTGAGCCTTTGAAAGGATACCGGTGTTGTCCTCTACAGGAGAGCCCGGGTTATTAGCAACGCTTGTGGTCTTCATGCTGAATGAGCCTGTACGCTCAGCCTCAGCGGTCTTTCTGAGCATCTCCTCGCGGAGTGCGTCAGCCATAGGAGCTGTTGAGGACTGTCCGCCCATATTTCTTGCAGCGAACTGAGATTCAGCTGAGCTTGTGGAGAATGTACCTGTAGCACCTGCGCGCTGAGCCTTGAACTGCATCGTGCGCTCCTTCTCCTTCTGGTACGGAGAATCAGGGTTTACAGCCTTCTGGCTGAAGTTTTCAGCAATGGACATCTTCTTTCTCTCGAAGTCGTCTCTTGGAGTCATATCATTTGAAGGCTCATACAGCGGACCTGTGGCTGTCTTGGGGAATGAGCCTGTAGGAGCCGGCGGTACCTTTGCGTGGTCGTCGTACTCATAGAAGTCGAAGTTAGCGCCGTCCAGATCGTCCTCGCCCTTAGAGGAGATGATCTTCGCAATGAGGAATATAACAAGGAGGACTGCCGGAATGAGCAGCATAGCAATGATACCCTTGATGCTCAGTGCGAATCTTACCAGAGCGCCCAGCTCGGGGCTTTCGGGATAGCCTGTGCAGACAGCGGTTATCTTGTCCTTGGAGATAGAGTCCATATTGTCCTCATGTGCGGCATCGCGTGTATAGTAGCTGACTGTACCGTCCTCAGCCTCAACAGTAGTGCTGATGCTTCTGAGAGTGAGGGTATCCGGCGAATCAGCGGGATAGCAAAGAACAATGTCGTTGACAGCAACGGTGATACCGGCAGCATCTTTTGCGATGAGAGCCGTACCGTTATTTATATCCTCGCCCATAGTGTTGTTGTTTTCATCGACCAGATAGATATACCGGTCCAGCACCTTGGCGCATTTTGTTTTGTTGAACAGAACATTAGATGCAACACAAATAATAATTGACAGGAAGCATATAATAATGATCAGTAGTTTAAGCAGCGAAAATCTTTTTCTTTTCTCCATATTCGTAACTCCTTTGCTTTGTTCATTTTTCTGTGTTCCGGCACATTATATCTTTTCTCCTCGTCGGAGCGCAAAACTCCGCGAAAAATGTCTATGAAGACATTATACCACATATTTAAAGAGATTTCAAATGTTTTTGCAAATTTTATATAATTTTATTTTTTAATTTGAATCCCGTCATTATGGCACTATCCCGTTTTGTGTATCTTCAACATTTTGTTCAGATATTTGGCAGAACACTGTATCAACGATGTACATTCTGAACAGTCCCCTCTTGGCTGTAATGACGGTTTTTCGCCGTATCTTTTTATTATTATGTGAAACTGGTTGAGAAATATTTGTTGAAATATACAGTTGACATCTTTTCTGCAAAAGTGTACAATATATTATATACTGTCAGTAATCTGCAATGCCGGTTTTTTCCGGTGCAACAAGTGCTCCTTGTATAATGCGGATATACCTTCAGTAATAAAGCCGCACCGCGGCAGATTGGAGATATAAAATGGCTAATAAAAAAGCAGATCCTCTTATGGAAAAGATCGAGCAGGACTTTTCCAGAAAGTTGCAGACAATGTACAATGTAACTCCGGAAGAAGCCTCAGATAAGCAGGTGTATCAGGTACTCTCCTCTATCATCGTGAGCATTCTCGGCAAAAAGAGACAGAGCTTCATTAACCACACCCACTCTGTCGGCGGGAAACAGGTATACTATCTCTCCATGGAATTCCTCATGGGCCGCTCTCTCAAGACCAGTCTGTACAATCTGGATATTGCCGACGGCGTCAGAGAGATGCTGAAAAAGTATACCATCAACCTCGACAAGGTGTTCGACCACGAGCCTGATGCAGGTCTCGGAAACGGCGGTCTGGGCAGACTTGCTGCCTGCTATCTGGACGCTCTTGCTACAAAGGGCTTCCCGGCTATGGGTTACTCCATCTGCTATGAATACGGTATCTTCCAGCAGAAGCTGGAGGAAGGCTGGCAGACTGAGCTCCCCGATAACTGGCTCCCCGGCGGAAGCGTATGGCTCGTGCCAAAGCCGGAGCTTGCCATAGATGTACGCTTTGAAGGCGAACTCAACGAATACTGGGATAACCAGTACCATTATATATCACACGTTAACTACAACACCGTTGTGGCTACACCTTACGATATGTACGTGTCCGGCTACGGCTCTGAGGGAGTCTCCGTACTCCGCCTGTGGGCTGCAAAAGCTCCGAACTTCGACATGAAGATGTTCAATCAGGGCGACTATGCAAGCGCTCTCGCTCAGAACTCCATCGCCAACGCCATATCCAAGATACTCTATCCTAACGACAACCATGTTGAGGGCAAGAACCTCCGCCTGCGCCAGCAGTACTTCCTCTGCGCAGCTTCCATCGGTGACATCGTAAACAATCACATGACTGTCTACGGCACCCTCGAGAACCTTGCCGACAAGGTGGCTATCCACATAAATGACACCCACCCAACACTCGCTATCCCGGAGCTGATGCGTATCCTTCTGGACGACTGCGGCTACGGCTGGGATCAGGCGTGGGACATCGTTACACATACCTTCGCTTACACTAACCATACCGTTATGGCTGAGGCGCTGGAGAAGTGGGACGTCAACCTGCTAAAGCAGGTAATACCGCGTATTTTCTCCATTATCGTGGAGATAAACAACCGCTACTGCCGCTCACTTATGGAAAAGAACGGCAACGACAGCGTAAAGACTACACGTATGTCCATCATCAAGGACAATACTATCCACATGGCTACCCTCTGCGTAGTGGCTTCACACAGCGTAAACGGCGTATCCAAGCTTCATTCGGAGATCATCAAGGAGTCAGTGTTCCATGATGAGTATGAGAATACTCCGGAGAAGTTCAAGAACGTCACCAACGGTATCGCTTACCGCCGCTGGCTGTATCAGTCCAATCCGGGACTGACCAAGCTGCTGAGGGATACCATCGGTCCGAAATTCATCAAGGACGGCGCTGAGCTGAGAAAATTCCGCAAGTTCCAGGACGATGAGGACGTACTCAGCCGACTTATGGACGTTAAGAAGGAGAACAAGGAGGCTTTCGCAAAGCATATCCGCCAGACTACCGGCGTTGAGCTGAATACCGACAGCATCTTCGATGTACAGGTCAAGCGTCTGCACGAATACAAGCGTCAGCACCTTAATGTAATGAATATACTCTCCGACTACGCTTACCTCCTCAATGACCCCGATGCACCGTTTACTCCCAAGACCTATATCTTCGCTGCAAAGGCTGCACCCGGCTACTACCTCGCAAAGCAGATCATCAAGCTGATATGGGCTATCTCCGAGGAGGTCAGAAAGAACCCGAAAATAAACGAGAAGCTCCAGATAGTATTCCTGGAGAACTACTGCGTTACCCTGTCAGAGATACTCATGCCTGCGGCTGACATCTCCGAACAGATCTCCCTCGCAGGTACTGAGGCTTCCGGTACGGGCAACATGAAGCTGATGCTCAACGGTGCTGTCACACTGGGTACTCTTGACGGCGCTAACATCGAGATAAAGGATTCTGCCGGCGACGATAATATCGTTATCTTCGGCATGACCACACCTGAAGTTGAGGAGCTGAAGGCAAGAGGCTACGATCCGCAGCAGTACTACAACAACGACGGACGTATCCATGAGGCTATCGAGCGTATGTACCACGGCATAAACGGCTGTATGTTCACGGAAGTCGCTGATTCCCTGAGAACACGCGACCCGTACATGGTACTCGCCGACTACGAAAGCTACAGAAATGCACAGAACTATATCACAGAGTGCTATAACGACAAAATGAAGTGGGCTAAAATGTCACTGAATAATATCGCAGGTGCGGGAATATTCTCCGCAGACCGCGCCGTTACCGAGTATGCAGACAACATCTGGCACCTGAGATAAGCAATATACTACAATTCAAGGGGACGCCTCAGATCACAGGCGTCCCTTCTACAAAATACCGGTACACCGGAGAGCGGCTCCGTTCTCCGGACAAATCCATTATTTTTGCATTGGAGTGATATTTCTATGAGACCAGTATACGATACCTGGGATCTGAGCTATAAATCTATCTTCGGAGCAGTACGCCAGTTCAATACCTGCCGGTTCACTATCCGCCTCCATAAGGATATACTGCTGGACGTTCAGCCTGTACTCATACTCTTCCGCACAGGCTTCAAGGAGCGCTTCATTCCTATGACTATCGTCAGCGAGGAGGACGACTGCTTCGCTTATTCCTGCGATTTCACCGCAAGATACAGCGATGTTCATTACTACTACTTCTCCTATACCTCCGGCGGTGTCAGATACTATATAAAGAAAATAAGCGCCCATGAGGGAGCTGTTGGCGACGGCGGTCTCTTCCAGCTCACCGTATACGATAAGGATTACTCTACTCCGGATTTCCTCAAGGGCGGAGTTATGTACCAGATATTCCCCGACCGCTTCTGCCGCAGCGGAAAACTGCACGATAATATCCCAGAGGGACGTATCCTCCGCGATGACTGGGGCGGAACTCCACTGTACCGTCCCGATGAGAACGGTCATGTGTGGAATAACGACTACTTCGGCGGCGACCTCGCTGGTATACAGTCCAAACTGGGCTACCTCCACGACCTCGGCGTCACCTGTATTTACCTCAATCCTATTTTTGAGTCCCACGAAAATCACAGGTACAATACCGCCGACTACAGAAATGTCGATCCCCTGCTGGGTACTAACGATGACTTCGAGGAGCTGTGCAAGGAAGCTGAAAAGCTGGGCATCTCCGTCATTCTCGACGGCGTTTTCTCCCATACCGGCGCTGACAGCGTTTACTTCAACAAGTTCGGACGCTATCCGTCACTGGGCGCTTATCAGTCTAAGGACAGCAAATACTACGAATGGTACTCATTCATCGACTACCCCGATGTTTACGAGTCATGGTGGGGCATAGATACGCTCCCCAATGTTAACGAAAATAACGAGAGCTATACCCGCTTCATCTGCGGCGACGACGGTGTGCTCCAGTACTGGCTCTCAAAGGGAGCTGCCGGCTTCCGACTCGATGTTGCCGATGAGCTGCCGGACCTCTTCCTCAATAACCTGCGCAAATCAGTGAAGAGCTATAGTCCGGACAAGATAGTTATCGGTGAGGTCTGGGAGGACGCCTCCAACAAGGAGAGCTACGGAGTAAAACGCCGCTACCTGCTGGGCGATCAGCTGGATTCAGTTATGAATTACCCCTTCCGCGAGGCTATTATCAACTACGTCAAGGGCGGCAGCAACGACGACTTTATCAACTCCATCATGACCATTCTGGAGAATTATCCTCAGCCTACTATCGATGTACTTATGAACTTCGTCTCGACCCATGACATTGAACGCGCTATAAACCGCCTCGGCGGCGATGACTGCAACGGTCAGAGCAAGGACTGGATGGCTGAACGTTACCTCACTCCGGAACAGTACCTCTACGGTAAGAACCTGCTGAAAGCTGCTATGGCATTGCAGTTCTTCCTGCCGGGTGTGCCAAGTATCTACTACGGCGATGAAGCCGGTCTCCAGGGCTACAAGGATCCCTTCAACAGACGCTGCTATCCGTGGGGTCACGAGGACAGAGAACTGATAGACTACGTATCAGAGCTCAGCCGCGTCAGAAAGTCTATTCCTAATCTGAAAAACGGCAGAACTTATTTCATTCTCACTAACAGCGCTCTCTCCGATGACCGCGTTATCGGATTCTCCAGACAGGGCGACGATGTGGACTACATCTTCTTCGTCAACCGCAGCAATGAGACCGTCTCACTCTCCGGTATCAGCCGCAATCTCTTCCTGTTCTCCGACTTTGAACCTGCATATGGCGATTTTTCGGACGATACGGTTACTGTAAAACCATACGGATACACCATTATTAAAGCCAAATTTGCCGCGTTTTTTAAAAAATAAGATAATTTAAGACTACTTTAAGATTATTTTAAGAATGGGTGTATATAATAAAAGAGGATTAAGTAATCCCCCAATTCCCCTTCTATATTTATTTCATATTTTCTATTTTTCAGCTATGCTTTTGCATAGCTATTACTTTTTTATGCGG
>CADBNS010000198.1 GCA_902796065.1 Ruminococcus flavefaciens | reverse complement strand
GCGGAAGGCTTACGCAGGGTGAACTGACAGCATTCACGAACTACATGACGCAGATATTGCTGGCACTGATAGTACTTGCGAATCTGATAGTCACATTCACGAAGGCATTTGCCTCAGCGAACAGAGTTACTGAGGTATTTGAGCTTCCGGCGGAGGAAAACGGTACACTTGTGCCGGACATGAGAGCAGCAGAAGAGATACTGGAATTCCGCGGAGTATCCTTTGCCTATGAGAATGCAGGTGACAGCTCATTGCACGACATCAGCTTCCGTTTAAAGCGTGGGCAGATGCTTGGAATCATCGGCGGAACCGGCAGCGGTAAAACCACAGCGGCATCGCTGATACCGGGATTTTACCGTGCAACTACAGGTACAGTATTTGTAGCAGGACACGATGTAAATGAATATGACATGGACGCTCTGCGAAGGGAGATAGGCACAGTACCACAGAAGGCAGTGCTGTTCACAGGAACGATACGGGAAAATATGAGGTGGCGGAAGCCGGACGCGACAGACGATGAGATAATAGCGGCGTTAAAGACAGCGCAGGCATGGGAGTTCGTGGAGAAGATGCCGTCAGGACTTGATACCCGTATATCCCAGGGCGGAAAGAATCTGTCCGGCGGACAGAAGCAGAGAATAGCCATAGCCAGAGCACTTGTGGGGGCTCCGGCGATAGTCATACTTGACGATTCCACCAGTGCTCTGGACTATGCCACTGACCTGAAACTGCGTACAGCGCTGCGACGGGATATGGCGGAGACAACAGTGATAATGATATCCCAGCGCACCACATCTATCAAAGATGCAGACCTTATCGTGGCCATGGACGACGGTGAGGCAGTTGGTATTGGTACACACGCAGAACTGCTGGAGAGCTGCGGAGTATACTGTGAGATATACGAGTCACAGATGAATGAGAAGGGGGAGAATGGCAATGCTTAAAACGTTGAAGAGGGTATTCTCCTACGCAAGACCGTATATAGCGTATTTCATACTGACCGTGATATTTGCGGCAGCAGGAATATCCCTGTCACTGGCGGTGCCGGTGTATATAGGACAGGCAGTAGACCGGTGTGCAGGAACAGGAAAGGTAGATTTTGCTGGACTGCGTCCCATAATGATAAAGCTGGGGTGCATAGTCATAGCCAGCGGAGTATTCCAGTGGCTGATGAGTCTGTGTACCAACAAGCTGTCATTCCGGACAGTACGTGACCTGAGAGCAGATGCATTTGCCAAGCTGGAGCGTGTACCGCTACGATTCATAGACGGACGCACAAAAGGCGAACTGACAAGCCGTGTCATTAATGACATAGAGATAATATCCGACGGACTTCTGCAAGGTTTCACGCAGTTTTTCAGCGGAGTTATAACAATTATCGGAACACTGATCTTCATGATGACCATAAATGTCAAGATAGCCATAGTCGTAGTGGTACTTACGCCGCTGTCATTCATAGCGGCATCGCGCATCACGAAGGCATCGCACAACTCATACATCAGTCAGTCAAAGCTGCGCGGAGACATGGTGGGACTTGCGGAGGAAATGGCAGGCAATCAGAAGATAGTCAAGGCATTCGTGTATGATAAACGTGCAGAGGAGCGGTTTGACGCGATAAACAAGGAGTACGGAGAAATAGGTACAAAGGCGACATTTTTCAGCTCCATGACCAATCCGACGACGCGATTTGTGAACGGACTCATCTACGCAGCGGTCGGACTTATGGGCGCACTTGGAGCAATAGGCAAAGTGTCGTTCATCGGAACGATGTCAGTTGGAAAGCTGTCCAGTTTTCTTGCGTATTCCAACCAGTACACCAAGCCGTTCAATGAAATATCCGGCGTATTTGCGGAGCTTCAGAACGCAGTGGCCTCAGCGCAGAGGGTGTTTGACCTGATAGACGAGGAGGAGGTACCGGACGACAGTGACAGAGAAGAGCTGAGTGATTGTACCGGAGCGCTGAGCTTTGAGAAGGTATGCTTCTCGTATGATCCGGCAGTGAAGCTGATAGAGGATTTCAGTCTTGACGTAAAACCGGGACAGCGAATAGCCATAGTAGGGCCGACAGGCTGCGGAAAATCGACTATCATCAATCTGCTGCTGCGCTTTTACGACATAGACAGCGGACGCATCAGCGTATCCGGCAGGAACTACACGGAGTTCACTCGTGACAGTCTGCGCAGCAGCTTTGGCATGGTATTGCAGGAGACATGGGTATTCACCGGAACGGTAGCGGAGAACATCTCCTACGGAGTACCGGGAGCCACAAGAGATGAGGTCATAGCAGCAGCGAGGGCTGTACACGCCCACGGGTTCATAAAGAGGCTGCCGAATGGCTATGATACGGTGATCTCCGAGGACAGCGGACTATCACAGGGACAGAAGCAGCTGATATGCATAGCACGAATAATGCTGATGGATCCGCCGATGCTGATACTTGACGAAGCGACGAGCTCGATCGACCTGCGCACAGAGCACAGGATACAGCGGGCGTTCACGAAGCTGATGGAGGGCAAGACGAGTTTCATCATAGCGCACAGATTATCGACCATAAAGAATTCTGACGTAATACTGGTGATGAAAAGCGGAAACGTCATAGAGCAGGGCTCACATGAGGAGCTGATGGCACGCGGCGGATTCTACGCGGAGCTTTACAACAGTCAGTTTGCATCATAAAAAGTAAACTCCTATGGAAGCGGATTCCATAGGAGTTTTATTATATCAGACCGAAGTGACTGAGTGCGTTGTAGATACCGTCCTCCTCGATAGGGGAGGTGATATATGACACGTATGGGTATAGTTTTTCAGCGCCGCCCATAGCGATGCTGTTTGGTACAGCCTGGAGCATTGGCAGATCGTTGGTACTGTCGCCGATAGCGTAGGCGTTATCGATGGAGATATTGAGCTTATTGAGAATGAAATCGATGCCGGTAGCTTTGGTGTATTGCAGAGGCGGGATCTCAAAGAATCCGTGACCGCGGTCGATGATCTGGAAATGCGGAGCGAGAGTACGGCGGACGGTATCCATATCGGAATCCGGATTAGTCCAGAACACGAATTTATCGAAGCTGAAATCGGGATCTTCAACACGGCCGTCAGTAGATACGCCGGTGGAGATAAAAATATCCATGAACGAGTCAAGCTCAGGATTATGGACAGCGGAGGCATCGAAGAAGTAGCCGTCGCTGCGCTCGTATACGGGAGTAACGCGGCAATCGCGCATGACAGCGGCGATTTCGCGGCATAGGGCAGGCTCAACAGTACTGTAGAAGAGCACTTCATTCTGGTATTCGACATAAGTACCGCAGCCGCAGATAAATCCGTCGAAGCCGAGGCTGCGGATACGCTGACTTACATTGAACACAGGCCGGCCGGTGTTGACGAAGGTGAGGTTACCCTTTTGACGGGCAGCGGAGATAGCCTTAACGGTACTATCTGGGATTATCATACGGTCATCTTCGGTGACGATAGTACCGTCGATGTCGAAAAAAATAACACTTTGCATAAAAGACTCCTTAAATAAAGTACAAGATAAGTATAATACTTTGATGAAAAAATGTCAAGGGCGGGCACGGATTTTAAGTAATGTGAGTTAACTTTATCTGATTGTTATATACAATAATTAAAGTAATGAATTTGTTATACTCACTGGAAATCAAAGGTAAAAATAGGAACGACTATTACGGATTGTAAATCGGATTTTCAGAGCAATATAATACCGGATGAGTGGTGAACTTAAAAGAAATGCGCAGTATAGTGTCAAAAAAGAGGTGGGAATTTCGCAACTGAACGTATAATTTGGAAATAAAATTACTTTACCGCTTGTTAATATATACGAATCGTAATATCAAAATTGTAGCAAGTGACGAAATTTAAAAATTAGGCAGTTTGTACATTATTTGTTAACAACTGTTGTGTAATAATATGTTATAATCTAATCAAGTTAAGAGCAAGACACCAAATAATACATAAGACGAACTACAGGTGTCATGCACCGGCCGGAGACAATTAGGCACTGAACTCCGGCAGGGATCCTCTCAACTTTCCCTGTGGGAATAGAAAGCATACGTATATACCTCCCTCTTGTCCGGTGTCCACCCACCGGGTAACAACTAACCGTACAGAAACCTCTCCTGTACGGTTTTTGTTGTCTGAAAAAAAGCCATAGTTTCCGGAGTGCCCCGGAAGCTATGGCTTTAACAGTTATAATTCAGTAATGAAGCGGGGATCAGCCCTTCTTCTTAGCCTCAATGTCAGCGAGAGCGTCCTTACGTGAGAGGTTGATTCTGCCCTGACGATCGATCTCAGTAACCTTAACAACGATCTCATCGCCGATAGTAACGACGTCCTCTACCTTTTCAACGCGGGACTTGTCCAGCTTGGAGATATGAACGAGTCCGTCCATACCCGGAACTATCTCAACGAAAGCGCCGAAGTCCATGATGCGAACGACCTTACCGCGGTAGATAGCACCAACTTCAGGACCGTTAGCGATAGTATCGACTATCTGGAGAGCCTTTCTTGCGTTCTCGCCGTTGATGCCACTGATGAATACATTTCCGTCATCGCTGATGTCGATCTTAACGTCGCAGTCAGCGGAGATCTTCTGGATAACCTTACCGCCGGAGCCGATAACGTCACGGATCTTCTCAACTGGAACTCTTGTCTGGAGCATCTTAGGAGCATACTTGCTTACCTCAGCTCTTGGAGCGGGGATAGCCTTGAGCATGACCTCATCGAGGATATAGATACGAGCCTTTCTTGTTTTCTCGAAAGCTTCCTTGATGATAGCAGGAGTAAGACCATCGACCTTAATATCCACCTGGATAGCAGTGATACCCTTGTGAGTACCGCCAACCTTGAAGTCCATATCGCCGAAGAAGTCTTCAAGACCCTGAATATCGACCATAGTCATGAAGTCATCGCTGTCTGGGAGAGTGATAAGACCGCAGGAGATACCTGCAACAGGAGCCTTGATCGGAACGCCGGCATCCATAAGAGCAAGAGTGGAACCGCAGATAGAAGCCTGCGATGTGGAACCGTTCGAGGAAAGTACCTCGGAAACGAGTCTTATAGCATAGGGAAACTCGTCAACGCTCGGGAGAACGGGCTCGAGAGCTCTCTGAGCAAGTGCGCCGTGGCCGATCTCACGTCTGCCGGGGCCTCTG
>CADBNS010000197.1 GCA_902796065.1 Ruminococcus flavefaciens | reverse complement strand
TTTGGTGCGCGCCGGTGTTTCAACTGCCTGTTTATACCCTAAGCCGCTGGAGGAGAGCCTTTATGATCTTGCGGTGAACGGTGTATCGTGCGTTGAGATATTCGTGAATACCCATTCTGAGCTGAAAAAAGGCTTTGCTCACGGCGCAGCTAATCTGATGAAGCGCTTTGATGTGGAATGCGTTTCAGTACACCCATTTACCTGCGAGATCGAACCGCTTATGTTTTTTTCTGACTACGAAAGGCGGACGAATGATATTCTGGAGTACTATAAGCTGTACTTCCGCTTCATGAACATAGTCGGAGCAGATATATTCGTCTTTCACGGCGGCAAGGCTGATCGCGGAACTGAGCTTTACTGTGAGAGGTACTCAAGGCTGTACAGACTTGGGCAGGAGTTCGGCATAACGGTAGCCGTTGAGAACGTATCCCGCTGTCAGAGCGCATCGTCGCGGTTCATACGGGAAATATCGGGAATGCTGGGAAATGAATTTGCCTTCGTGCTTGATACCAAACAGGCGATACGCGCCGGTGAGACGCCATTTGCATTCCTTGAAGCTGCCGGCAGCAAGGTAAAGCACGTACATATCAGCGATTCCGGAGAGCTCGGGGACTGCCTGCTTATAGGCAAGGGCAGCTTTGATTTCCGGCGGTTCTTCCGGAGATTATACCAGCTGAACCCCGATGCGAGTGCAGTACTTGAGCTGTACCGGAGCGGATTCGGCGGCATCAGCGATCTTGTGGCAAGCTATAACAGACTATCGAGCATGACAGAAGCATACAGCAGCGAGAAATAAAGGGGGAAGCAAGCGATGAGATGTCCGTTCTGCGGATTTGAGGATTCAAAAGTAATAGATTCACGGCCGAAGGACGACAAGATCAAGCGCCGGAGAGAATGCATCAAATGCAGCGGAAGATTCACCACCTTTGAGTCTGTAGAGAAGCCGCTCCTCATGGTCGAGAAGCGCAGCGGTATGTACGAGCCCTTCGACAGCAGCAAGCTGATAAAGGGGATCTACACCGCCATAAAGAAGCGGCCTGTCACCATCGATCAGGTAAGCGAGATAGCGGACTATGTTGAAAACTACTTTGCCAATGAGCTGAAAACAGTAGCGAAGTCAAAGGAGATAGGCGAGCTTGTACTGAACAAGCTGAGAGACATAGACCCCATATCATACATAAGATTCGCCTCAGTGTATGAGGATTTCACGGATATAGACAGTTTTGTGGCACTGATAAGCGAGCTTGAAAAGAAAAAACCGGACAGTGATCCGGAAATAATATAACGGAGGTACCAGAACATGGACGAATTCTTAGAAAAATTCAACGACCCGGGCGAACAGGATCTTTTTGCAGGAGACCAGAACACATATCAGCTTCAGGGATCACTCCCCTATCTATGTCCCATATTTTTCTTTATCCCGATAATTGTGAACAGGGATTCATCATACTGCCGTTTCCATGCTAATCAGCAGCTTGCATGGCTGATATTCATGATAATCATCGGGATAGCACTTGCCATAATCGGAATAATCCCGATACTTGGCACATTGGTCGGTCTGCTTGGAAGACTTGCAATGATAATCGTATCCATCGTACTCTGCTACGGAGCATACAAGGGATATGCAGTAAAGATACCGATACTGGGCGATATTATCAGATTTTTCTGATCATACCACGCTCATGCGGAGAGAGCCGCCGTCCTCACTGTAGACCAGTGATGCAGCGACGGTATCATCGCATACGATAAGCTCAGCCAGCATTTTCCGGTTGTCGGGAGAGTAGTTCTTCACCTGATAGACGTAGAGCTTGCCGCCGCGTCCGGAGCAGCTGCGCAGGGGAAGTCCCTGTCTGTCCTGTATTTCAACATACTCCTCATAGTCTGTTGAAAACACAGACGGAATGACAATATCCTTACCGGAGATCTCTTCGACTTCCCAGCCGTGGGAGGCGAAATAGTCGATCCGCTCAGCGGCGGTGGAAGCAGATACAGCCGAAATATCCGGCTGTATTTTGTCTTTATTGTCAGGTGAGATGAGAATGACAGCCGCCAGTACAGCGGCAGCAGAGAGAAGCAGGATAAGAGTTTTCTTACTCATAGGGATCGACCTCCGATAGTTGTTTACTAAGATTATTATGCAGAAAGGACGGTTTTATGCCTGAGATCCGCCTTGATAAATTCATATCAGAACGAACAGAGCATACACGCAGCCAGATAAAGACCATAGCCGCAAAGGGAGGCATCAGGGTCAACGGCAGCATAGTTAAGGCTGCCGACAGGAAGATAGATCCCGAAAGTGATACGGTAACAGTCAACGGTCAGGAGCTTTCAGCCAGCCGTTACAGGTATATACTGCTCAACAAGCCGGAGGGCTATGTCAGCTCGACCGGTGATCACGACGGGAAAAATGTCATGGAGCTGATACCGCCGGAGCTGCGGACGAAGGATATGTTTCCGGCAGGAAGGCTGGACAAGGATTCCATAGGAGCGCTGCTGATAACCGATGACGGAGAGCTTGCCCACAGAATGCTGTCACCGAAGAAGCATATCCCGAAGATATACATGGTGCGTCTTGCGCGGAGCTTCGGGGAGGAATATGCGGAAAAGTTCGCAGCAGGCATAGAGCTTGAGAACGGAGAGGTGTGCAGACCGGCGAAGGTACAGCGTGCAGAGTCGTGTGATACGGTGGCATTCGTGGAGCTGAGCGAGGGAAAATACCATCAGGTAAAGCGTATGTTTGCGGCAGTCGGAAACCATGTTGAAAAACTGATGAGGCTTTCTTTGGGCGGATTGCACATTGCCCCTGAATTGAATTGTGGAGAGTGCATAGTCCTCACTGACAATGATATAAAACAATTATTTAATTATGATAATTTCGCTGATTTTTGCCGAATTTACGAAAAAAGGTTTTTGTCATTTCTGATAAATGAGTAGTAGAAACTTTGGCAATTTAGCATCTTGATATTTTAAAAAAAAAATGATATGATATTAACATAGCGTTGCAGTGTAGAATTGCAACATAAAAATAGTGATGAAAGGAAATAACTTTAATGGCAGGGCTAACACTTAAAGGAATATACAAGAAGTATGACGGAGGTCAGCTTGCTGTACAGGATGTAAATTTGGACATAAGAGATAAGGAATTCATCGTTCTCGTTGGACCTTCAGGCTGCGGTAAGTCAACAACACTCCGTATGATCGCAGGTCTTGAGGAGATCTCAGAGGGTGAGCTTTACATCGGCGACCGTCTCGTAAACGATATTGCTCCTAAGGACAGAGACATCGCAATGGTTTTCCAGAACTATGCGCTTTATCCTCACATGACAGTATTCGATAACATGGCATTCGGTCTGAAGCTCCGCAAGGTCCCAAAGGCAGAGATCGAGCGTAAGGTAAACGAGGCAGCAAGGATCCTCGACCTCACACAGCTTCTTGACAGAAAGCCAAAGGCAATGTCAGGTGGTCAGCGTCAGAGAGTTGCTCTGGGTCGTGCTATCGTTCGTTCACCTAAGGTATTCCTCCTTGACGAGCCTCTTTCAAACCTCGATGCTAAGCTCCGTGCACAGATGAGAACCGAGATCTCAAAGCTCCACAAGAAGCTCGGTACAACATTTATCTACGTAACCCATGACCAGACTGAGGCTATGACAATGGGTGATAGAATCGTTTGTATGAAGGACGGTATTATCCAGCAGGTAGATACACCTCAGAATCTTTACGAGAACCCTGATAACAAGTTCGTTGCAGGATTCCTCGGTTCACCACAGATGAACTTCATCGATGCTGTACTCAAAGAAGAGTACGGTCAGTATATAGTAGAATTTGGTTCTGACAGAGGTCAGAAGTACCAGATCATCGTTCCTGAGTCAAAGGTTAACGACCAGCTCGGTAACTATGTAGGCAAGGAGATCACACTTGGTATACGTCCTGAGAGCATTCACGATGAGGAGATGTACCTCTCAAATGCAACAACAGGTATCGTAGAAGCAGATGTTGAGCTTACAGAAATGATGGGTGCTGAGATCTATCTCTACCTTGTTTGTGATGGTATCCCGCTTACAGCAAGAGTAAGCCCGAGATCAACTGCAAAAACTGGTGATAGAATCAGAGTTGCTCTTGATCCTAACAGGATCCATCTTTTCGACAAGGATACAGATAAGACCATTGTGAACTGATATATTCACTTTTCATATTTATCCTTTCTTCTGTGCTCCGTGCAAACGGAGTCGGGCAGGGAGCCGCAGTAATACTGCGGCTTTTTGCATTTTCGGAGGTGTTACTATGTATACAGAAAAAATAAAAGAATTTATTGAATCGCACAAAGACGAGATGACTGAGCTTCTGGGCAGACTTGTGGCGGTAAGGAGCGTTCAGGGCGAAGCAGAGGAGGGTTATCCCTTTGGCAGAAAGCCGGCGGAAGCTCTGGAGATCATGCTGGAACAGTGTTTTTCCAGTGGATTCAACGTTGAAAATGTGGAAAACTATGTTGGTACAGCAGAGTACGGAGAAAATCCCGCACTTGGAATACTCTGCCATCTGGACGTAGTGCCGGAGGGCGACGGCTGGGAGGCTGACCCGTACACAATGCGCATAGACGCGGAATCCGGCAAGCTGATCGGCCGCGGAACTATCGACGACAAGGGTCCCGCAGTAGCCGCACTGTACGCGCTGAAAGCAGTCAAAGAGCTGGGAATACCGCTGAAAAAGGGAGTTCGCCTGCTGTTCGGAACGAATGAGGAGAACGGCTCCGCAGACCTTGCATATTACCGCAAAAAGCGCGATCTGCCGCCAATGGTATTCACTCCGGACGGAGAGTATCCGGTCATCAATGCGGAGAAGGGCATGATAAGGGTATATTTTTCCGCCGAAATGAAAGACGACGAGGAGATAGCTCAGATAAACGCAGGAAGCGTTGTAAATGCCGTTCCGGGCAGGTGCAGAGTAGTCTACCGTTCGGAGGACGAGGAGGGCATTACAGTTGATTATAACGGCATTCCAGCCCATGCCTCAACGCCGGCGAAGGGAGATAATGCAATAACCAGATTTCTGTCGGAGTATTCCGGCGAGAATGAGCTGTTTATACACCTCGGGGAGCTGTTTCCACATGGTGAACTGAACGGCAGATCATGCGGACTTGGCTTCAGCGACGATATATCGGGCGAAATGACCTGTGTACTGTCCATGCTCAACACTGAGGAGGGCGCAGTAAGAGGTGCAATAGACATAAGATTTCCCCTTGACCGAAAGATCGGGGAAATACGTGAGATAATATGCGGCAGCCTTGAAGGAGCCGGCTTCACGGTGGACTCAGCGGAGGGTACTGACCCACACTGTACCGATGAGAGCAGTGAGTTTGTGCAGTCGCTTCTGCGCGTGTATGAGCGGCTCACGGGAGAGAAAGGCAGGAGCATAGCCATAGGCGGAGGCACATACGTCCACGAGATAGAGGGCGGAGTGGCATTCGGCGCGGAGTTCCCCGGCGTGGACTACAATATGCACGGTCCGGAGGAGTTCATAACGGTCGGAGAGCTGATGCTGAACGCGCGAATGATCGCCGAAGCAATAACAGAACTCTGCACCTGAGTTTTCCACATTCCCGCTGCAAGATGTTGAAAACCACCCTACCCCATTACAGCTGGTTTTCTGGCAGCTTATATGTAACTATCGGGGAAAATCTTTCTGAGGAAAGGTTAATTCCCCGAACTCCTTTCCAAAGACTTTTGACTCCAAATTTTAGCCGAAAAGGGCGTGCCATGGAGTACTTGCCGTACTCATATTTATCATGGCGCGCCCTGTTTGGCTATAATTTAAAATTGAAAGTTTTAAGAAATGAGTTTGAGAGTGATTCCCCACAGTGTGGGGAGATCTCACGAAGTGACAGAGGGGACCTCCTCCGTCAGAGGAACCATTTTCAAAAGGGTTTCCCTCAATAGTCACATATAAGCTGCCAGAAGAGCAGCAGTAAAGTGACAGGGTGGATTACATCATTTTGTAGTGGGCGAAGTGGAAGGCTCACGGGAGCCGTCGAAGCCGTCTATGATGTCCTGAGCGGCGTCACCGGCGCCTCTTACGATGTCCTCACCGGCATCTTTAGCGCCGTCCACGGCGTCGCGGACGTACTCTTTCGCGGAAGTATTACGTTCTGTTTTATCCTTACGTTCGTAATCGTCGTCGGATATACGCTTATCGTGGTCGTTATCGCTGATAAAAGCGGAATCCGAGGCGGAGTCCATACGGTCGCTGCCGCAGGAGCAGAGAGCGAAGCCGGCAGCGCATAACATGGAACATATTGCTAAGCATTTTTTCATTTTATCAAATCCTTTGCATGAAGTTATTGCGGATGGTTTTCCACAATACATTTTTATTGTTTACGCATTCTCCCCACTTATCCACATGGTTTTCAACTTTTCAGCATTGGTAAAAGCTGTATTTTACGTTGTTATCCACACTTTCCACACGGTTTTCCACAATGATGGTGGGAATCCAACAGCTGATTCAACACCTTGTTGAAAAGTTATCGACAGACCTGTGGAAATAAAGCAGTACAATATTGCGCAGATTTTAGACTGAAATTGCTAATGCACCGCGGATATTGCTTTTTTCGTACTATTTTGTACAAAAGGAAGCAGGGGTAAAATTGCATAACTGCAACAACTGCAAACGGCTCACAAAGGTTATTTATGAACGAAAAATTACACCCCATATAATCTGATTTTTCCGCGGTATTACGTGGAAAAATCGTATATAGAAAATTTATAAGAGGATAAAAAATAAATATTTGATTTATATGTACCTGCGTGATATAATATAATCAGAAAGTACGGCAGGCGAAAAAAAGTCAGCCGGAAACATAATAAGATTTTTTCAATTTTCATCCTTTATAAAAAAAGAATGAGGGTCTCACGCGAACAGGGGCCCTCATTCTTTTTTTCTTAAAAAATGCATGAAATGATAGCCTCCGGCGGAATTATTCCGGAAGCCTCAGAACATTTTCTGTAAATTCGCTCAGAGCCTTGATGCAGGACTTTATGAGCTTATCGTTAGCACTGTTCTTTTTGAAGATGATAAGATCGCGGTTAGGTATGCAGGCGTATGACGAGTTTCTCAGAGCCATTTTACCATCAGCAAAGGTGGAATAAGGCACGGGAGACACCCACATATACGAATTCTCTATAGTTTCCAGCATAGTGATCTTACTGCCGCGGTCATATACGAAGATAGTCTTATCGAAGCTGTCAGCGTCATATTCGGGATTGATGAAAGTTTTCCGGAAGATGTTGACATCTTCATCGCCGTGTATGATTTCGGGATATTTTTTCAGTTCCTCAAAGGGAACGTCCTTGTAAGCCGCAAGGGGGTGAGTAGAGCGCATAAGGATACGCATCGGGAACTCTAAGAGGACAGTTTCGGTGAGATTCTTGGTAGCCAGCTGCTGGTCGTAGAGCTTAGTCTGACCTGCGGGTACTCTGATAACACCTATATCCACCTTACCGCTTCCGGTATCATCGATAACGCGGTGGGTATTGGTCTCAATGAAATGGACGCTGTACTTTTTGCCTTCGCGGTTAAGTGTGTTGATCCAGTGACCAACAGCAGCAGTTACATAAGACGAACGGGTCGTAGCGACCTTGAATGCAACTGTAGATTCAGTTTTGTCAATGAACTCAGACTCAAGGCTGTGGACTTCACTGACGATTTTTTTAGCTCTCAGGAAGAACTCCTCGCCCTCTGGGGTAAGGATCATTCCGTTGGGGGTACGCCAGAAGATCTGGATACCCAGCTGAGACTCAAGCTCTTTCAGTGCGATACTGATATTAGGCTGAGCCTGATATAGCTTTTTCGCGGCACCGGTAATACTTCCGGCCTGAGCGATAGCTATGACATACTCAAGTTGTTGTAGTTTCATAATAACACTCCATATTAGTTATTCCTATTCCGCTTCATAAGAGAAGGGTCCTTTATAAAAAAACAATGCTGACAAACAACTTCCAATTACTCTCTATAATATTATAGCATTTTTTCAACAGGTATGCAAGCAATGACGAATATTTCTCAACATCTTTGTATAAAAAGTCGTATTTTGATGATTTCACTGAGCCGATTAATAACAATTTGAACAATGAGAAACGCTCTGCGACATCTTCATTTAAGTAGACTATCGGCTTAAATTTAGTGATTATGCGAATTAATTTGCATGAATGGTGTACTAAATGAAGAAAAAACGCAGAAAAAATGCACTCTCTGTATAATACAGGGAGTGTATTATTTTTATTTTCCAATTTAATTAAGTTAAACCGATAAACCTGCTGAATTGACAAAAAAGTGGGACCGCCGAAGCAGTCCCACAAAAGTATTACTTAATGTCAGCGTGGTGAGCCTGAAGTGACTTGACTTCAAGATGCTCATTAGCTTTGATAGCCTTGATAGCCTCAACGCTTGCCTTAGCAGCAGCCATAGTCGTGATATAAGGAACGCGGTGCTTGATAGCGTTCTTACGGATATAGCTGTCATCGTGAGCGCTGGTCTTGCCGGCAGGAGTATTGATGATGAGCTGGATCTCACCGTTAGCGATCTCATCAGCGATATTTGGTCTGCCCTCATAGATCTTGAAGATCTTCTTGCAGGGGATACCGGCTTCCTTTATCATCTCATAGCTTCTGCCGGTAGCGATGATATTGAAGCCCAGCTCATTGAAGGACTTAGCGATGTCCACGAGCTCCGGCTTATCTCTCTTGCAAACGCTGAGGAGAACAGTACCCTCCTCAGGGAGCGGATTCTTAGTAGCCTCCTGAGCCTTGTAGTATGCCTCACCGAAGGACTTGGAGATACCCAGCACCTCACCTGTAGAACGCATCTCAGGTCCGAGGACGGGGTCAACCTCCTGGAACATATTGAACGGGAATACAGCTTCCTTAACGCCGTAGTGGTTGATCTGGCGATCCCTGAGCTGCGGAACAGGAGACGGATTGCCGGTGAGTTCGGAAGTGATGATCTCAGTAGCGATCCTGACCATGTTGATGTCGCAGACCTTTGAAACCAGCGGAACAGTACGTGAAGCACGGGGGTTAGCCTCCAGAACATAGACAGTATCGCCCTCGATAGCGTACTGCATATTCATCAGACCGCGAACGCCCATCTCGACAGCGATCTTCTTGGTATACTCCTTGATAGTAGCGATCTGCTTGTCAGTGAGGTTCTTGGCGGGGAGTATACAAGCGGAGTCACCGGAGTGAACGCCGGCAAGCTCGATATGCTCCATAACAGCAGGAACGAAGCAGTGCTCACCATCTGAGATAGCGTCAGCCTCGCACTCTGTAGCGTGGTTGAGGAAGCGGTCGATGAGGATAGGTCTGTCGGGAGT
>CADBNS010000196.1 GCA_902796065.1 Ruminococcus flavefaciens | reverse complement strand
TATCGTTATGGTTTCTATTATGCCTTGTACAGCTAAGAAGTTCGAGATCGGCCGTGACGATCAGAGCGCTGCCGGCGTTCCTGACGTTGATTTCGCTCTCACTACCCGCGAGCTGGGCAGAATGATCGAGCGCGCTGGTATCAACTACCACGCTCTCCCTGAAGAGAAATTCGACGATCCGCTCGGTATCTCTACCGGCGCTGGCGTTATCTTCGGCGCTACCGGCGGCGTTATGGAGGCTGCTCTCAGAACTGCTGTTTATACCCTCACAGGCGAGAATGTTACTGATCTCCCTGAGGTCCGCGGTACTAAGGGCATCAAGGAAGCTACTTACAATGTGGCTGGTATGGACGTTAAGGTCTGCGTTGCAAGCGGTCTCGCTAACGCTCGCGAGGTCCTCGATAAGGTCAAGAGCGGTGAGGCTGATTACCAGTTCATCGAAATCATGGCTTGTCCCGGCGGCTGCGTTAACGGCGGCGGTCAGCCTCAGGTTCCTATGGGCGTCAGAAACTTCGTTGACATCCGCGAGGAAAGAGCTAAGGTCCTCTATAACCTCGATAAGTCAATGCCGCTCAGACAGTCCCACGAAAACCCCGCTATCAAGAAGGTTTACGAGGAATTCTTCGGCGAGCCCGGCAGCCATAAGGCTCATGAGGTTCTCCATACTTCATACGTTAAGAGAAAAGTTAATAACATCTGAACTTCATAAATCAGGGGCGGACTTCGGTCCGTCCCTCTTTTTTTGTATATTCTCCCCACGACCTGCGCATAATACCTCCAAAAGGAGGTTTTCTTTATGATCGATTTCTCTCAGAGTAATACACGCTCTAACCTCATGCGCGCTTTCGCCGGCGAATGCCAGTCGCGCCAGAGATACTACCAGTCCGCTCTGATCGCACAAAAACAAAACTTCATCGGCATCGAACGCCTTTTCCGATTCACCGCCGAACAGGAAGAACGCCACGCTATGGTCTTCTATCACCTGCTGAAAGATGTTGCCGGTCAGGAGGTCGAGATCGCTGCCGGTTACCCAGCTGATGTGTTCTCCGACCTCCAGCAGCTCCTCGATGCTGCCGTCAGAGACGAGGATAAGGAGCATTCAGTCATCTATCCCGACTTCGCCCGCATCGCCGATGATGAGGGATTCTCCGATGCTGCCGGTAAGTTCCGCGCCGTCGGTGACATCGAAAATAGCCACCGCGAACGGTTCAGCTACTACGCTGAACTCATGCGCTCCGGTATGCTCTTCCGCTCCGATTCTTCCCAGGAAGTCTGGATATGCCTCAACTGCGGCCATATCCACGTCGGCAGCGAACCGCCTGTTCACTGTCCCGTTTGCAATGTTCCTCAGGGCTACTTCATTCGCGAAAAAGAAGCCGCTTTTACCCGATAACGCAAAAAACCGGTCGATTGACCGGTTTTTCTCTTATTCTGTTTCCCTGTACACCGTTTATAATACGCCAAGTCCGTCAAGAAGCAGCTTCGTTCCGATAAGTACCAGTACCCCGCCGCCTGCAACCTGCGCTTTCTGCTCGTATTTGCTGCCAAATCGGTTGCCGATAAGTACTCCCAGCAGACATATGCAGAATGTCACCATGCCTATCACTGTCGCGGAATACACTATGTTCGCCTTGTCTGCCGCAAATATTATTCCTATCGCCAATGCGTCTATACTCGTCGCTATCGCTAACAGCACCAGCTCACGGATATTGAGCCGGTATTCGCCCGATGCGCCTTCTTCTTCGTCTTTGCTCTTTATTACCTCAAATATCATCTTGCCGCCTATGAATGCTAACAATATGAATGAGATCCAATGACTGAACTGACTTATGTAAACCTCAAACCGACTTCCCAGTAAATAGCCTATCACCGGCATCAAAAACTGGAATATGCCGAAAAATAACGCCGTTATCAGCGCCCCTGTGTAGTTTATCTTCTTCATGCTCAGTCCTTTACAGACCGATACTGAAAATGCGTCCATCGCTACGCCTGCGCCTAATAGTATCAACTCTACTGTTCCCATAGCTCTTTTTCTCCTATAAAAAAATCAGGTACTACCGCACCTGACCATTAACTCAGGTACAGCCAAGCCATACATGAGTCTCATTATTTAAAGCAAAACCGGGTCTTCGACCAGTATGTCGGCTTGCCACGCTGCTGCGCTAACTACTCCCTCATAATGCACTTCTATTATACATTATAATAGCTGACAGGTCAATTCATTCATGTTTGTATTAAATAACATTTAAGCCTATAATTTACGCTATCTTTTGGGATGATTTAAGTTTGTACAGTCTAACTATTGATTGAGTATTCATATATGTAGTCGTCCATTACGTAGCCGCTGCCTATGTCCGTTACTGTGCTGTCCGTCCGCTTGTAGCCATACCTCTCATATGCCCCTATGGCACGGTCGTTATGCTTGTTCACCGTCAGATATATCCGGCTCTTTCCTGCTGCCTTCGCTTCCTCCTTTACCCTGTCAAGCATCTGGCTGCCTATCCCCCTGCCACGCTTGTCACTGCGCAGATACAGCTTGCTCAGAAATAACCGGTCGTCTGCCTCCGGCTTTATTCCTATGTAGCCGCACAGCTCACCGCTTTCCTTCACCGCATAATAACTGTAGCCACACTTGTCTATCTGGTCGCACATTGCCTGCAATGACTGGTACTTCTCTACCATGTAGTCTATCTGTCCTCTGCTGATGATGCCTTCAAAACACTCGTGCCATATCTCCGATGCAAGCTCCGCTACTTCCCGCAGCTCCGGCAGATACTTCACACGCTTTATCTCTAATGCTTCCATTTCTTCCTCCCTCTTATACACAAAGGGACGGCTGTTGCCGTCCCCCCAATAAATTCATTTACTGTTAGTCCTCGTCCGGCATCTCCCAGTTGTGATATACGTTCTGTACGTCATCATTGTCCTCAAGATGCTCAAGAAGAAGATTCATCTTCTTTATGTGCTCTTCATCTGTCAGTGTTGTGTAGTTCGATGGGATCATCTCTGACTCTGCGGAAAGTACATTGTATCCCTTCGCTGTCAGTCCCTCACGCAGTGCACTTAAGTTCTCAGGTGCGCACTCGATCTCTACGGTCTCTTCACTGATGTCAAAATCATCGCCGCCACACTCGAATACATCGTCCATTACCTTGTCTTCGTCAAGACCTGTGTTCTCAAGAATTACTATTCCCTTGTTCGTGAACATGAATGATACACAGCCCATTGCTCCCAGATTTCCGCCGAATTTGTCGAAATAATGACGTACTTCACCGGCTGTTCTGTTTCTGTTGTCTGTAAGGCACTCTAC
>CADBNS010000195.1 GCA_902796065.1 Ruminococcus flavefaciens | reverse complement strand
TTCTGAGTTTCTGATAACAAAAATAAAAGCCATGGTATCCGGTGATACCATGGCTTTTTCAGTTCATATGTCTTGCTTACTTCTTCTTCATTGATCTCTTTATTGCCTTTGCTGCCTCTACAAGCGGGATTATTACCGCTGCAAGTCCGGCTGCTGCAAGATACTGTGATCCTGTAAGCTCTGTAAGGGAGAATATATCTCTCAGTGCAGGAATGAGGAGTAATGGCAGTGTAAGTACGAATGAAAGCATTATTGAGCCTAACAGTACCTTGTTGTGGCTCTTCATTGCGAATATCGATTCGCTGAGACTGCGCATATTCCATGCGTGAAGCATTTCGCATATCGAAAGTGTCAGGAATGCCATTGTTGTACCTGCTGCTGGTGATGTCTGTGCTCCGATAACGTATGAGATAAGTGTGAGTACTGCTATTGCTGTACCCTGCCAGAGCAGGTTGATTCCCAGTCCGTCTGAGAATATGTGTGATCCGCTGCTTCTTGGCTTTCTGTTCATTATGCCTTCTTCGGCTGGCTCCATTCCCAGTGCTATTGCAGGGAAACAGTCAGAAATAAGGTTGATCCAGAGAAGATGTACGGGTCCGAAGATCGTGAATGCTCCGTTGGTAAGACTGCCAAGTCCCAGTGTTGCGATGAGTATGCATAATACCTCGCTGAGGTTGCTGGAAAGCAGGAACTGTATCGCCTTGCGGATATTGTCATATATTCGTCTGCCTTCTTCTACTGCGCCTACTATTGTCGCAAAGTTGTCGTCGGTCAGTACCATGTCTGCTACGTTCTTTGTTACGTCTGTACCTGTAATACCCATGCCTACGCCGATGTCTGCGCTCTTGATAGACGGTGCGTCGTTTACGCCGTCACCGGTCATGGCTGTGGTCATGTTCTTCTTGCGCCATGCGTTTACTATCCTTACCTTGTGCTCAGGCTGTACACGCGCATATACGCTGTAATCGCCTACTGTCGCGTTGAACTCTTCGTCCGGGATCTTGGAAAGCTCTGCTCCTGTCAGCGCCTTCTGTCCCTCTGAGATGATGCCAAGCTCCTTGGCGATCGCTACTGCGGTATCCCTGTGGTCACCGGTTATCATTACCGGACGGATTCCTGCTGTCCGGCAGAGCCCGATTGCATCCTTTACCTCAGGACGTACAGGGTCGATCATGCCTGTCATACCAATGTATATCAGGTCCTCTTCAAGTGCTTCCGGTGATGTGTCAGTCGGAAGTGAATCGTATTCGCGGTATGCTGCAAGAAGTACTCTCAGGGCATCGTCTGCCATTTCCTTGTTCTGGCGGAGTATCTCCTTGCGGTCATCATCGTTCATTGCACGTACTGCGCCGCCTTCAAGTATCTTTGTACACTTGCGCAGCACTTCGTCCGGTGCGCCCTTTGTGTACTGGATATAACCCTTGTCAGTTCTGTGTACCGTGGACATCATCTTTCTCATTGAGTCAAATGGTGCTTCGGCTACTCGGGGTGTCTTTGCCTCAAGCTCGTACTTCTTCAGTCCGCACTTGTGTGCGTATGCTACCAGCGCTGCTTCTGTAGGCTCGCCGGCTACGCTGTCATCCTGGTTGAGTACCGCGTCACAGCACAGTGCCATTGCCTTCGCAAGCAGGTTGATGTCTGTGGTGTTTTCCTTGACTACTGTCATCTTGTTCTGTGTCAGTGTACCTGTCTTGTCACTGCATATTACCTGCGCACAGCCAAGCGCTTCTACTGCGGTAAGTCTGCGGATTATCGCTCCGCGCTTGGACATATTCGTTACGCCTATCGAAAGTACTACCGTTACTACTGCTGCAAGTCCCTCCGGTATCGCTGCTACTGCAAGGCTGACTGCGATCATGAAGGCTTCAAGGAACTTAGGAAGCGTGATAGCTCCGTCTGCTGCAAGCATCCTTACTATGTTAAGGCCAAGTATTATTACGCATATAATAAGTACTGCTACGGACAGTATCTTGCTCAGCTGGTCAAGACTCTTCTGGAGCGGTGTCTCATCGTCATCTGCATTTGCGATCGCTCCGGCGATCTTGCCCATCTCTGTTTTCATTCCTGTGGCTACGACTACTGCTTCTGCACGGCCGTATGCGATACTGCTGCCCATGTACAGCATATTCTTTCTGTCGCCCAGCGGTACTTCTTCTCCGGTAAGTGCCTCGCTGTCCTTCTCACAGGGCACGCTCTCACCGGTAAGTGCGGATTCCTCCGCTTTCAGTGCGGCTGCTTCAATGATTCGGCAGTCTGCCGGTACGTTGTCGCCGGCTTCAAGTGCGATCACATCTCCGGGAACGAGTTCAGAACTGGGTATCACTACCAGCTCTCCGGAACGGTATACCTTGCTCTGTGCCGCACTCATCGCCTGCAGCGCTTCAATTGCGGATTCTGCTTTGTTTTCCTGGTATACTCCCAGTACTGCATTGGCGATCACTACGAACAGTATGATGAATACGTCCGCGTCAAGCTTGCCATCCGATATGATTCCGGTTATCGCCGATATTACCGCTGCTGCAAGCAGGACAAGTATCATCGGATTCTTGAACTGCTCGATGAACCGCGCCATAAGCGTCGGCTTCGGTGCTTCGTCAAGCTTGTTTTCGCCATTCTCTTTGAGGCGCTTGGCAGCTTCGTCAGCGGTAAGTCCGGCTGTTGTGCTGTTGACCTCGCTGAGTACGGCTTCTGTCGTTTCGAGATAGTGTTTCATTTTCTTCCTCCATATTAAACATGATACAGGACATATCTGACAACTCAGTTTCCTTAAGCTACCAGATACGTCCTGAACAAATAAAATTGTATCATTTCACGGTTCAAATGTCAAGGAAATAATGTGTAAATCCGATGAAAAATGGCGTTAGATCTCAAAAAAAGCGAAATTTTACATGGATTTAACATTTCTTTGTCCTTTTTTGCCTCTCATTTTATTTGTTCACGGTTTCTTAATTGACAAGTACGCCTTTTCATCTTATAATTATTATGTATGCTCAAGGGAGGGATTGCATGGAAGATCGTTTCGTTTACCGCGGTACTAAAAAACTCAGATGCGGTTATACCACCGGCTCATGCGCCGCAGGTGCGGCTAAGGCTGCGGCTGAAATGCTGCTTACCGGCCGTGTCATAAGCTGTACGGATATTATCACTCCGTCCGGCGTGAGACTGAAACTGGAGATCTTCGATCCGTCTGTTTCAGACTCCTGCGCTTCCTGCGCTGTCATCAAGGACAGCGGCGATGACCCCGATGTTACTGCCGGTACTGCCGTGTATGCGGAGGTATCACTCACCGGCAGCGGTATCTCTGTCTGCGGCGGAATAGGCGTGGGTACAGTCACTAAACCCGGTCTGGATCAGCCTGTGGGTGCTCCGGCGATAAACTCTGTGCCAAGAAAAATGATCTGCAATGCTCTGTCTGAGATCGCTGAAATGCACGAGTACCGCGGCGGATTCAAGGTCGTCATTTCTGATCCGGACGGTGAGATCCTCGCCGCAAAGACCTTCAATCCCCGTATGGGTATCATAGGAGGTATCTCTATCATCGGTACTACCGGTATCGTCGAGCCTATGAGCAATTCCGCTATCATCGATACTATCCGCGCAGAAGCCAATATGCGCAAGGCTGCCGGTCATGAGACCCTCGTTCTCAATATCGGCAACTACAGCGAGGATTTCATCTCCGCTCATGCTCCGCAGCTGGAAAAATACTGCGTGACTTGCAGCAATTTCATCGGCGATGCCATCGACATCGGTGTATCCCTCGGCTTCAGCGCTATCCTCATTATCGGCCATATCGGTAAGCTCGTCAAGCTGGGCTCGGGTATCATGAATACCCACTCCTCTTATGCCGACGGCCGCATCGAGACACTTATCGCCTGCGCTGCCCTTGCCGGTGCTGATACTGCGGTGATACGCGCTCTGGACGGCTGTGTCACTACCGATGCTGCACTGGATATTCTCTTTAAGTCCGGCTGCGCGGAGGCTGCGATGGATATTCTCATACGCCGTATCAGCCGCTACCTTCATGCCCGCGTCAAGGACTCCGCTGAGATCGGTGCTGTGGTGTTCTCTTTCAAGAATGACCTGCTGCTTAAATCAGATAATGCGGACAGACTAATTCGCTCAGTTACGGAGGTATAATATGGTTCATTTTGTTGGTGCAGGCTGCGGTGCGGCTGACCTTATCACCCTCAGAGGCATGAAGCTCATCGAAAATGCGGATACACTTATCTATGCCGGCTCTCTTGTCAATCCTGAACTGCTTGACTACGCCCGCAGGGATTGCCGTATCCTCAACAGCGCTGAAATGACCCTCGATGAAGTCATTGCGGCTATGGTCTCTACCCATAGTTCCGGCGGTGATACCGTAAGGCTCCACACCGGCGATCCAAGTATCTACGGCGCTATCCGCGAACAGATGGACAGGCTCGATGAACTGGGTATCGGTTACGATGTGTGTCCCGGAGTAAGCTCCTTCTGCGGTGCAGCTGCCGCCCTGCGCGCTGAGTATACGCTGCCTGATGTATCTCAGACCGTTATCCTTACACGTATGGCCGGAAGGACCCCTGTCCCCGATAAGGAACAGATCCGCCTCCTCGCTGCTCATCAGGCTACTATGGTCATTTTCCTCAGCACCGGTATGCTCCGCGATCTCTCCGCTGAGCTCATCGCCGGCGGCTACTCTCCCGATACCCCTGCGGCTATCGTATACAAGGCATCATGGAAAGACGAAAAAGTCTGCCGCTGTACTGTTGCTGAACTGGCTCAGACGGCAGAAGCTAACAATATTTCTAAAACGGCATTGATCACTGTGGGCGGATTCCTTGGGGACAGCTACAGTCTGTCGAAATTGTATGATCCGTCCTTTGAAACTGGTTTCCGGAGGGCAATTGAATAATGAAAACAGCACTTATTTCTATCACTGAAAACGGCAGAAAGCTCTCGGCTATGATCGCAGAGCTGATCGAAGAACATGACTCAACAAGATATTGCTACGAAAAACATTCCGACCCCCACGCTCAGGCTTTTTCTGAGCTCTCTACCCTCACCGGTGAGCTCTTCGCTCAGTGCGAAGCTATCGTGTTCGTCTGCGCCTGCGGTATCGCTGTGCGCATGATCGCTCCCTTCGTTCAGAGCAAACAGAACGATCCTGCGGTCATTGTTATCGATGACTGCGGTAAATTCGTTATACCGGTACTCTCAGGTCACCTCGGCGGCGCTAATGCTTTCGCTCAGCTAATCGCTGAACGTATCGGCGCTCAGGCTGTGATCACTACTGCTACCGATATTTGCGGCAGATTCTCACCGGACTGCTTCGCTGCTGCTAATGACCTTATCATCTCCGATATGCAGGCGGCTAAGGAGATCGCTGCGGCTGTGCTCAATAACGAGAAGATCGGCTTCGTTTCCGATCACCCACACGGTACGCTGCCGCCTGAACTCACGGAGGATACCGGCTGCAGAACAGGTATCGTGGTCTCTGCTGATACCGGTCGCAAACCTTTTCCCATTACCCTCAACCTCGCTCCGCGGAATGTCATTCTTGGTATCGGCTGCCGCAGAGGTACCTCAGAAGCCGATATTACTGAGGCTGTCTACAATACCTTCTATAACGCGGGTATCGATACAGCAAGGATCTGCACTGCCGCTACTATCGACCTCAAGAGCGATGAAAAGGGTCTGCTCAGCTTTTGCAGCAGCCGCGGCATCTCTATCGCTATGTATTCTGCTCAGGAGCTGTCTCAGGTACAGGGTGAATTCACCGGATCTGATTTCGTCCGCAGTGTTACCGGTGTGGATAACGTCTGCGAGCGCAGTGCTGCTCTTTGCAGCGGTAAGGAGCTTATTATGCGTAAGACCTCCCTCAACGGCGTTACGGTCGCTGCCGCTGAAAAAGACATATATCTCGATTTTGAAAGGAAAATGATATGACGCTCTATGTTGTGGGCTTCGGCTCCGGCAGCCGCGACGGTATGACTGCCGCTGCTGAAAAGGCTGTGCTGGATTCAGAGCTTGTGGTGGGCTATACCGCTTATACTGATATTATCAGCCGTTTCTTCCCCGATAAGCCTGTTATGTCTACGGGTATGCGCAAGGAACGTGACCGCGTTTTGCTCGCCCTCAATGAGGCAAGGGATAAGAACGTCGCCCTCGTGTGCAGCGGTGATCCGCAGCTGTACGGTATGGCAGGTCTCGCTCTGGAACTGTCCGGCAGCTTCCCTGAAACTGATATTGAGATCGTTCCCGGCGTTACTGCTGCGCTAAGCGGCGGTGCTGTGCTGGGTTCGCCTATGACGCATGACTTCGCTGTCATCAGCCTCTCCGACCTGCTGACTCCTATGGAGAAGATCGAGATTCGCCTCAGATGCGCTGCGGAAGGTGATTTCGTCATCGCCCTGTATAACCCATCATCTAAAAAACGTGCCGATCACCTCCGGAAAGCCTGCGATATTATCCTCGCTTACCGCTCTCCCGATACTGTATGCGGCTTCGTCCGCAATATCGGCAGGGACGGTCAGGAGAGCCGCATACTCACTCTCGCTGAGCTCCGCGATACGCAGGTGGATATGTTCACGACCGTCTTTATCGGAAACTCCGAAACTAAGGTGATCGACGGCAGAATGGTCACTCCAAGAGGGTACCGCGATGTTTAAACTGCTGATATTCGGCGGTACTACCGAGGGCAGGCTCCTTGCTGAGTTCTGCGCCGGCAATGGTATCCCTGCTGATATTTCTGTCGCTACTGACTACGGCGCTGAACTGCTGCCCGACGGCGTGGGTGTCCTCTCCGGCAGGCTGGACTCCGGCGGTATCACTTCTCTGCTGCAAAGCGGCGGGTATTCTCTGGTGGTAGATGCTACTCACCCTTATGCTGTCGATGCTACAGCTAATATCGCCTCCGCCTGCGATGCGACCGGCACCGATCGGTTAAGACTGTGCCGCGGAAGTTCAGAACTCTCCGGCGTCTGCGTCAGATCCGTCACGGAGGCTGTGGAGCTTCTTAAAAACTGCCGAGGGACTATTCTCAGTACGCTGGGAAGCAAGTCTGTGGAGAATTTGTCCGCTCTGCCTGACAGGTTCGACCGCGTCTGGCTCAGGATGCTGCCGGCTGACGGTATCGCTGAACGCTGTGAACGCCTCGGCTTCGATGCAAATAAGCTCATTCTCGAGAAGGGACCTTTCTCCGTTGAGCAGAATATCGCTCATATCCGCCGCTGTGATGCACGGATCGTTCTCACTAAGGAAAGCGGTGCTGTGGGCGGATACCCCGAAAAAGCCGAGGCTGCCCGCGTCTGCGGCGCTCAGCTCATTACGCTCCTTCGTCCTGCAGACAGCGGCTTCAGCTGCGACGAACTTAAACAGATCATCTTTCAACGTTGGGAGGAAAATAAGTGAAGATCTTTATTGTCGGCACCGGTATGGACGGCTGCTGCACCCTCACCGCTCAGGCTGCTGAGGCTGTGCGCTGCGCTGAACTCATCGTCGGTGCTGAACGTATGACCGCTCCTTACCGCAGCTCCGGTAAAAAGCTGGTGTGCGCCTATAAACCGGAGGAAACTGCTGAACTGCTGAAAAACTCCGGCGTGGACTGTGCGGCTGTTCTTATGTCAGGTGATACCGGCTTCTACAGCGGTACGAAAAAACTCCTGCCTTTGCTGGATTTTGCCGATACAAAGGTTATTGCAGGTATTTCTTCCCTCTCTTATCTATGCGCGGCTGCCGGTATCCCCTGCGAAAATGTCAGAACCGTTTCTCTCCACGGAAGATGCGGCAGCATAGCTGTGAATGTCCGGCTGAATCCTGTGTGCTTCTTCCTGTTGGGCGGTGATATGTCCGCCGGTGATGTGTGCCGCAGACTGGTAAGTTTCGGACTCGGTGATGCCTTTGTGTTTATCGGTGAGCGCCTCGGCTATGACGATGAACGTATCGTTCGCGGCAAGGCTTCTGAACTCACTGACTATGAATCCGGTAAGCTGGCTGTTATGCTCGTTTCAAATCCCGATGCTCTGGGTTACGTTCCTTCTGCTGTCTCTGATGAGGAGTTCATTCGCGATAAGGTGCCTATGACTAAGGCATTCGTAAGATGCTGTGCGGTCGCTGAGCTGGATATTTGCCGCGATTCCGTGTGCTGGGACATCGGCTGCGGCAGCGGTTCGGTGTCTGTGGAAATGGCGTACAGGTGTCCCGACGGCAAGGTGCTGGCTTTCGATAAGTCTCCCGATGCGGTCAGGCTTACCGAGGAGAACAGCAGGAAATTCTCAGCTGACAATATCCTGTCAGTATGCGGCTTTTGTCCCGATATTCTCCGTGATGCTCAGGCTCCGGATAAGGTGTTTATCGGCGGCTCCTCCGGCGCTCTCAATGATATTTTTGACCTGATCCGCGAAAGAGCTCCGAAGGCTGATATTGTCGTTACTGCGGTATCACTGGAAACTCTGCATCAGGCGGTCGGTGCCTTTGAAATGTGCGGCGGTTCATGCTCCGTTTCTCAGGTTGCTGTCACAGATACCCATAAGGTCGGCAGCCATACTATGCTCAGGGCTCAGAATCCTGTGTTCATTATTAAAGGAAGGTTGGTATGAGCAGATTCATTATTGCCGGTACTAACAGCGGCTGCGGCAAAACTACCGTGACCTGTGCTGTTCTCTCCGCTCTTAAACAATGCGGTCATGCTCCGGCGTCCTTTAAGTGCGGTCCCGATTATATCGACCCCATGTTCCACCGCAGAGCCATCGGCGTTGAGGCTCATAACCTCGACAGCTTCTTCTGCTCCGATGATACCATCAGATACCTCCTTGACAGATACAGCTCCGGCTGTGATGCCGCGGTTATCGAGGGCGTTATGGGTTACTACGACGGAAGTTCAGGCTCCGCTTATTCTGTGGGACAGCTGACCGATACTCCCGCTGTCATCGTTATTGACTGCAAGGGTATGAGCGATTCCATTGGTGCTGTTATGAAGGGATTCCTCACTTTTCGCGATCCTTCCAATATCGCCGGTTTTATCTTCAACAGGCTCCCTCTGCGCCTTGTGCCTGTGGCTGAGCAGCTGTGCGAGGACATGGGTACTCAGTTCTTCGGTGTTATGCCTGTAAACGATATTTCCCTCGGCAGCAGACATCTCGGTCTCGTTACTGCCGATGAGATCAGCGATATTAAAGATAAACTGTCCCGGCTCGGTAAGCTCGCTCAGGAGCATATCCGCATCGACAAGCTGCTTGAACTGGGAAACAGACGGATACCTGAGTACGTAAGCCCGTCGCTGACAAAGGAATACAGCCCCGTTATCGCTGTCGCACGAGACTCCGCTTTCTGCTTCATTTACTCAGAATGTATCGACCTCCTGCGTGAGCTCGGCTGCTCAGTCCGCTTCTTCTCTCCGCTCAGTGACAGCGGTATCCCCGATGCGGACGGACTTATCCTCTGCGGCGGCTATCCCGAACTATATGCGGCTCAGCTTTCTGCTAATTCCTCAATGCGCTCCTCCATAAAACAGGCGTTAGCCGGTGGTATGCCGTTTATCGCCGAGTGCGGCGGCTTTATGTACCTCCACGATTCTATTGAGGACAGCGACGGCAATGTGTTCCCGATGGTCGGTGCGATACGAGGCAGAGCTTTCCCTATGGGCAGGCTCTCACGCTTCGGCTACCTGACTATGACCGCTAAGACCGATAATATCCTGTGTAATGCCGGTGACTGCCTGCGTACCCATGAGTTCCACTACTGGGAAAGCTCCGATACGGGCAGCTCCTTCACCGGTGTAAAAAACGACGGCAGATCATGGGACTGCGTTCATGCCGATTTGCACTGCTATGCCGGTTTCCCGCATATCTATCTGTGGTCTGATGTCAGTGCGGCTCAGCGGTTCGTCCGGACCTGCGCCGCTTTTGGAGGTCGTCATGGAAAGGATCAATAATATTCGCCATACCAATATTGCGGCGCGGCTTCGCGCTCAGGAGCACTGGGACTGCATCGCCAAACCGGTCGGCAGCTTCGGCAGGCTTGAAGATATGATCTGCCGCATCGCTGCTGTGCAGAATTCTGAGAATATATGTATCTCACGCCGATGCGCTGTCATTATGTGCGGCGACCACGGCGTGACTGCTGAGGGCGTTACTCAGTGCGGCAGCGAGGTTACTGCTTCCTGTGCTGCCGATATTGCCTCGGGCTGCGCTAATGTCAATGCGGTCGCCGCTCCGTTCAGTACCGATGTTTTCACTGTCGATGTGGGTATCGCTTCCGATGTGGACTGTCCCGGCATTATTAGCCGTAAGGTCGCTTACGGTACCCGTAATATGACACGGGGTCCGGCTATGACCTGCGCTGAAACTGAGGCTGCGTTGAAAGTCGGTATGGATATTGCCGGTCAGCTGAATAATGAAGGGTATCAGCTTCTGGTCGCTGGTGAAATGGGCATAGGTAATACTACCTCCGCCAGCGCCATTGCGTCGGTACTTCTGGGCATTCCGGCTGAACAGGTAACCGGCAGAGGAGCGGGGCTCTCTTCCGATGGTCTGATGCGCAAGATCAATGCCGTGAAAACCGCTCTCGATGTGAACAGACCCGACAGGAACGATCCGATGGATATTCTCTGCAAGGTCGGCGGTCTGGAAGTGGCTGCTATGACAGGTCTGTTCCTCGGTGCTGCGTACTACGGTATGATCGCGGTTGTGGACGGTGTTATTTCTGCTGCTGCTGCCGCTTGTGCGTACCTGCTTCAGCCTGCTGCGGCTGAGTATATGCTCCCAAGTCACTGCTCCGGTGAGCCTGCCGGCAAGGGACTGCTGGATCTCATCGGTCTGGATCCCGTGATCGATGCTGGTATGAGACTGGGTGAGGGGACCGGCGGTGTTCTTCTGATCCCTCTGCTGGACGGTGCTGTTTCACTTTATAATAATGCAAGAAAATTCAGTGATACTAACATAGAAAGGTATTCCAGATTTGTATGATAACTCTTATTACCGGCGGTTCTAAATGCGGTAAATCCCGGCTCGCCGAAAATCTGCTTGAACATTTTGCGGGTCCGAAAATATATGTGGCTACAATGCAGCCATTCGGTGTGGAGGCTTCCGCTGCTATTGACCGTCACCGCCGCCTGCGCGCCGGAAAAGGCTTCGATACTGTGGAAAAATATACCGATCTTCATGAGCTTAGTCTTCCCGATAATTGCGGTGTGCTCCTTGAATGTATCGGCAATCTCTGCGCAAATGAGATGTTCCGCAGTCAGTCTGTTTCCTATCCGGCTGAGCGTATCGCCGAAAGTATCATTCGACTCGGTAGAACTGCCGCTGAATTTGTTGCGGTCACTAATCAGGTGGGCTGCGACGGTATAAGCTACGAACAGGGGACTGCCGATTATATCAGACAGCTGGGTATCATCAACTCCCTTGTCGCCTCAGAAGCCGACCGCGTTATCGAATGCGTTTACGGTGTTCCTGTGATGCTGAAAGGAGTCCTTCCATGCTGAGATCACTGTTCTCTGCTTTCCTTATGTATTCGCGCATTCCTATGCCGCATACTGAATGGAAGGAGGAAAACCGCAGGTATTCCCTCGGATTCTTCCCTCTCGTGGGCGCTGTTATCGGCGGTCTGCTGGTGCTATGGCGTTATCTGTCAGCTTTGTCCGGAACCGGTCAGCTGTTGTTCGCTGCTGTGGCTGTTATCCTTCCGGTACTCGTTACCGGCGGTATCCACCTTGACGGCTTCTGCGATGTTGAGGACGCTATGGCTTCGTGCAGCTCTCCCGATAAGCGCCTTGAGATAATGAAGGATCCGCATATCGGCTCTTTTGCTGCTATCCGCCTCGGAATGCTGCTGGTCGCTCAGTTCGGTCTTATGTCTCAGATCACCGGACTGCGTTCAGCTTGCACTGTCGGCTGTGTTCATGTGCTTTCAAGGGCAATCAGCGGTATTGCTGCCGTTACGATGAAGTCAGCAAGAAATAACGGATCATTGCAGAGCTTCGTAAGTCCCGCACACAGGAATACCGTCATTGCTATGGACTTATCCTTCGCTGCTGCTGCTTGTGCGGGTATGATCATGGCCGGCGGATACTCCGGAGCTGCCGCTGTTGCTGCTGCTGTCATTACTGCCGCTTACTTCCGGCATTTCGCATATAAGTCCTTCGGCGGCGTTACCGGTGACCTGTGCGGCTGGTTTCTCCAGCTTTGCGAGCTGTGGTCACTGGCAGCTGTTGTTTTTACTGATACTGTTTTGGAGGCGATTATTTGATTCTTATTACCGGCGGCATCGGTCAGGGTAAACATAAATTTGCTGCGGACCTTTTACACTGTGATGCCAATTCGCTGACTGACGGGTGCTCTTGCGAGCTATCCGATGTGCCCGGATGCAGCTGTATCACCGATTACCATATTCTCGTCAGACGGCTTATGGATAACGGTATCGATCCTGTTGGCTTTACAGAGCAGCTGTGCCGTGAGTATCCTGATACTGTCGTGGTCATGGACGAGATCGGCTGCGGTATCGTCCCACTCGATCGCGGCGAGCGCATATGGCGCGAAAATACCGGCAGATGCGGCTGTATCATTGCTGATAATTCCCATACAGTTATCCGCATGGTCTGCGGTATACCAATATCTATAAAAGGAGAACTGCCATGAGAGTGATGCTTATACGTCACGGACTGACTGATGGTAATCTGCATAAAAGATATATCGGCTCCACTGATGAGCCTCTCTGTCAGGAAGGTATCCGCCTTCTCCGGCTGACGCCTTTTCCTCAGTGCAAAGCCGTGTTCTCAAGTCCCATGAGAAGATGCAGGGAAACTGCGGAGATACTGTTCCCTGATACGGAAGCTGTTATAGTTCCCTCACTGAAAGAGTGCTGCTTCGGCAGATTCGAGGGGAAAAACTACATCGAACTAAGTGATGATCCGTATTATCAGAAATGGATCGACAGCGGCGGTACTTTGCCTTTTCCCGATGGGGAGGATCCCTGTGAGTTCAGGAAACGCTCCGTTATGGGGTTTTATTCCGCTATCAACAGCGTCCATGATGCGGATGTCGTGGCATTTGTTGTACACGGCGGTACTATTATGGCTGTTCTGGAAAAGCTCGCTGTTCCGCACAGAGAATACTATGACTGGAATGTAAGTAACGGACACGGATATGATTGCTTATGGGACGGCTCTCATCTGTCCGTAAGGAAAGAGCTATGAGTCGTATTATCTCTGCTCTTCCACTCATTTTCGGCTTCGTTCTGGATCTCATCATCGGTGATCCGTACAATATCCCGCATCCCATCCGCGCTGTGGGTAAACTGATCGCTGCTATGGAAAAATTCGTCCGCTCCCACTTCACTGACCTCAGGAAAGGCGGCACCGTTCTGGTGCTGACGGTCATTGCGGTGTCTGCGGCTGTTCCGGCGGCTGTGCTCTTTATCTGCTACCACATCAATGTGTGGCTCGGCGTCGCGGCGGAGAGTATTCTTTGCTGCTATATGCTCGCCGCACGATGCCTTTGCAGCGAGAGCATGAAGGTATGCCGTGCTGCAGAAGATGGGGATACAGAAAAGGCTCGTCATGCCGTTTCTATGATCGTCGGACGCGATACTGCGGTCCTCGACAGAGACGGTATCATTCGCGCCGCTGTGGAGACCGTTGCGGAAAACTCCTCAGACGGTGTTACTGCTCCCATGTTTTATATGGCTCTTGGGGGTGGTGTTCTGGGTATGGTCTATAAGGCTGTCAATACCATGGACTCCATGATCGGCTATAAAAATGAGAAATATGCCGATATTGGCAGAACTGCCGCTAAACTGGATGATGTGCTCAATTTCATCCCGTCAAGACTGACTGCTCTGCTCATCGCTGCGGCTGCCTGCTTTTGCGGCTGCGACGGTAAAAATGCCCTGCGCATCTGGAAACGCGACAGGCGCAATCATGCAAGTCCTAATTCTGCGCAGACTGAATCTGCCTGCGCCGGTGCTCTGCACCTGAGACTCGCCGGTGATGCCTGGTACTTCGGTGAGCTCCATAAAAAGCCATATATCGGCGATGATGACCGCAATATAGATACACAGGACATCCGCCGCGCTAACAGGCTTATGTACGGTGCATCTGTTCTGATGCTCGTATTGTGTTCGTTTTTAAGGATTTTTGTTTTCGGAGGTTGAGTTTATGTTACAGGAACATGGAGGAAATATTCAGGGATTGTCAGGTGTGCTGGATTTTTCAGCTAATATCAATCCCCTCGGTATGATAGAAGGTGTTAGAAATGCTATTGCCGCTTCTGCGGCGGACTGCGCTGTTTACCCCGATCCCTACTGCTCAGAGCTGAGACACGCTCTGGGTGTCGTGCTGGAATGTGATCCGGATAAGATAGTCTGCGGTAATGGTGCGGCTGACCTCATATACAGGGTCGCTCATGCGTTCCACCCGAAAAATGCGCTTATCTGCGCCCCTACTTTCGGTGAGTACAAGAAGGCTCTGGAGGAGTGCGGCTGCTGTGTCAAGGAGCACTTCCTGCGTGAGGAGAATGGTTTCGCCCTCACTGATGCCTTTCTTTCCGATCTGGACGGAATGGATATGGTATTTCTGTGCAGTCCGAATAACCCCACCGGTCAGCTCATCGACTGCGCTCTCATGGATAAGATCGCCGGAGAGTGCAGCAGCAGAGGTATCCTCCTTGTGTGCGATGAGTGCTTTATCGGTTTCGTTCAGGAAAGAGAAAGATTCAGCCTTATGAACCGGCTCAATGAACATTGTATCGTTCTCAGTGCCCTGACAAAGCTGTATGCTATGCCCGGCGTAAGACTGGGATTCGCTGTGTGCGGTTGCAGTAATACCGCTGAGCTTATCAGCAGAAGCGGTCAGTTCTGGAGTGTATCTGCTCCCGCTCAGGCTGCGGGGCTCGCTGCTCTGGCTGAGGACTGGTACGTTGACCGTACTGCCGACTACATAAAACGTGAGAGAAAATATCTGACTGATGAGCTGTCTGCCTGCGGTGCTGAAGTGTTCCCGTCTGAGGCAAATTTCTTGCTTATCAGGTCGGTTCCGGATCTCTATGAGCGTATGCTGGAGGATAATATCCTGATAAGAAAATGCGATAACTTCAGCGGTCTCGGCAGCAATTTCTTCCGCATCGCTATACGTACTCATGACGAGAACCGATGCTTCGTTCAGTCCTTCCGGAGGTGCATGAATGGCTGAGTCCATAATGCTGCAGGGTACTATGTCAAATGTGGGTAAGAGCTTTCTGACCGCTGCTCTGTGCAGGATATTCCGGCAGGACGGGTTCTCCGCCGCTCCCTTTAAATCGCAGAATATGGCCCTCAATTCATTTATCACCAGAGACGGCCTCGAAATCGGCCGCGCTCAGGCTATGCAGGCTGAGGCTGCCGGTATTGAGCCTTCCGCTCTTATGAATCCCGTGCTGCTCAAGCCTACTACCGATGTGGGCTCTCAGGTCATCGTTAACGGCAGAGTGCGCGGAAATATGCGCGCTGCGGAGTATTTCAGACATAAAAAGGAACTGATTCCGGAGATAAAGTCGGCTTACGACAAGCTCGCTGCTGAACACGATATTATCGTCATCGAAGGTGCTGGCAGTCCCGTGGAGCTGAACCTGAAATCTGACGATATTGTCAATATGGGTCTGGCGAAGCTGGTGCGGTCGCCTGTGCTGCTCGTCGGTGATATTGACAGGGGCGGAGTTTTCGCTCAGCTCATCGGTACCCTTGAACTCCTTGACCCGGATGAACGGGATATGGTCAGGGGACTTATCGTTAATCAGTTCCGCGGTGACAGGTCCCTGTTCAATGACGGCGTTTCTATCCTCGAATCCCGCGGCGGAAAGCCGGTTGTGGGAGTTGTTCCGTTCATAGACTGCGATCTCGAGGACGAGGACAGCCTCTCTCATAAGCTGGAACAGCGTAATAATTCCGGTTTCATCGATATTGCTGCGGTCAGACTGCCTAAGATCTCTAATTTTACTGACCTCGATGTGTTCGGTCAGTTCCCTGATGTGTCCGTCAGATATGTCTCTTCTGCCCGTGAGCTTGGTCACCCCGACCTCATTGTCATTCCCGGCACCAAAAGTACGGTCGCTGATATGATGTGGCTGAGAAAATCCGGCATGGAGGAGGCTGTGAGATCTGCTGCATCTGCCGGTATCCCCATCTTTGGTATCTGCGGCGGCTATCAGCTCCTCGGCAGGGAGATCTCTGACCCTCTGGAATGCGAGTGCGGCGGTACTGTCAGCGGTATGGGCCTTCTCGACAGCGTTACCGTTTTCAGCAGCGATAAGCGCCAGACACGTACAAATGGCAGATTTATCGCTGAGGACGGCTTCTTCTCCTGTCTCTCCGGCGCGGAGTTCTCCGGCTATGAGATACATATGGGCGTTACCGCTGACTGCGGTGCTTCACTGACTGACTGCGGCGGAAGTGCTGCCGGAAATGTTGCAGGCTGCTATATCCACGGTATTTTCGATAATGCTGATGTGTCCGGCAGACTGATCCGGGCTCTGTTCGAGGCGAAGGGTGCTTCATTCTCCGGAAAGGCTGTGGACAGGCCCGTTTACCGCGAAAAACAGTTCGATATTCTTGCTGATGCCGTTCGCAGCAGTATCGACATGGATATGATTTATCGTATACTCATGGAGGGCGTATGAATCTGGAATATGTGCTGCCGTCTGACATCGAAAGACGCAGCTTTGAAATTATAGAATCGGAGCTCGGCGACAGGTTCATACCCGACGATATTAAGCCTATCGTCATGAGAGCTATCCATACTACTGCGGATTTCGACTATGCTGATAATCTGTATTTCTCCGATGGTGCTGTGGATAAGCTGCTCGATACCCTCAGCAGGGGAGCTGTTATCGTTACGGACACTAATATGGCTTGCTCCGGTGTCAACAAAAAGGCTCTGGCACGGCATAACTGCCAGTGTGTCTGCTTTATGGCGGACGACGATGTGGCGGAATCTGCAAGAGCTAACGGTACTACCCGCGCCTCTGCTTCGGTCGATAAGGCGGCGGGTATCGGTAAGCCTGTTATCTATGCCGTTGGTAACGCTCCGACTGCTCTTGTCCGTCTGTGTGAGCATATCAGCACAGGCAGTTTCGTGCCTGAGGCTGTTATCGGTGCTCCCGTCGGATTCGTGAATGTGGTGCAGTCCAAGGAGATGATGATAGACTCCGGTGTGCCGTGTATCGTTGCGCGTGGACGCAAGGGCGGCAGCAATGTGGCTGCGGCTATCTGCAATGCCCTGCTGTATATGCTCGACCGAAGAATGGACTTATGAACTTTGGTTTGACATATACTATAAAATATGTTATAATTATCAGGTTATTATTTTTTTATAGAAAGGATACATAATATGAATCTGCTCGAAATACTTAAAGCCCTTATCCTCGGTATCGTTGAGGGTATCACTGAGTGGCTGCCTATCAGCAGTACTGGTCACCTTATCCTCGTTGATGAATTCCTGCATCTTGACGAATCAGATAACTTCAAGTCAATGTTCGATGTTGTTATCCAGCTGGGCGCTATCATGGCTGTTGTGGTTATCTTCTGGCATAAGCTCTGGCCATTCGGCAAAAAGGATAATAAGGCTCCGCTGAATAATTCTCCCTTCGGAAAAATGGTAAAGACCGATATTTTTGTCATGTGGTTCAAGGTACTCGTTGCCTGTATCCCTGCCGCTGTTATCGGTGTCACTATCGACGACTGGATCGATGAACATTTCTATAACCCGTGGGTCGTTTCTATCGCTCTCATCGTCTTCGGTGCAGCTTTCATCATCGTCGAAAACTGGAACAAGAACAAAAAGCCTAAGATCAATGAAATGGATCAGCTCACTTATAAGGCTGCACTTATTATCGGCGTTTTCCAGCTAATTGCCGCACTGTTCCCGGGTACTTCACGCTCCGGCGCTACTATCGTGGGTGCGCTCCTTATCGGCATCTCACGTACCGTGGCGGCTGAGTTCACTTTCTACCTCGCTGTGCCTGTAATGTTCGGTGCAAGCCTCCTGAAACTCATCAAGTACGATGACGGATTTACCGGAAATCAGATCGCTATCCTCGCTACCGGTATGATCGTTGCTTTCGCGGTTTCTATCTTCGTTATCAAGTTCCTTATGGACTACATCAAAAAACACGATTTCAAGGTCTTCGGCTGGTACCGTATAGTCCTCGGCGCACTGGTGCTTATTTATTTTGCCGTAAAAAAGTGACAGATTTCGACAAGATACGACATTTTCTCTCTTGACCCGATCGCCGTAATATGTTAGAATTATCAGGGCAGTTATAGCTGCCCTGACATTTTTTTAGGAGGTACACTACTATGAACCAGCATAAGAACTCTGATTCACCAATCCTGAATCGCTACACCAATGGAAAAGTACTTTACAAAAACGTATCCTGCCGTCTTAATTATTTCGAGCATATGCGGATAGCACGCTACTGTAAGCTGAACCGCATATCTATCAGCTATTTCCTCAGCTCTGCTGCTGTTTATTGTCTGGATAACAAGATCGATCCGGTGGAGGAGCATATGTATGAACGCTGATCCTGCCTTTCAGGAGTATAAGTGCTGTACATTATGTCCCCGCAGATGCCGCGCAGACCGCTTCAGTTCCCACGGCTTCTGCGGTATGGGCGCCTCTCTTGCTGCTGCAAAAGCCTCTCTGCATATGTGGGAGGAACCCTGCATCTCGTATAAAAACGGCGCCGGTACAGTTTTCTTCTCAGGCTGCAATCTCCATTGCCGGTTCTGTCAGAATAATATTATCAGCAATCAGCTCCACGGTACGTTGCTCTCTCCCGACCGCCTGGCAGATGTTTTCCTTTCCCTACAGGATAAGGGCGCTGATAATATTGAACTTGTAACTCCTACTCATTTCGTTCCGCATATCATATATGCCCTCGATAAGGTCAAGCATAGACTATCTATCCCTGTGGTGTATAATTCCGGCGGCTATGAGCTTGTGGATACTATCAATTCCCTCAACGGGTATGTGGATATTTATCTGCCGGACCTTAAATACTTCTCTCCGGAGATCTCTGCGCGGTATTCCGCTGCTCCGGATTATTTCCGGTTCGCTTCTGAGGCGGTCATGGCTATGATACGGCAGGTCGGTAATCTGCAGTACAACAGCAGCGGCGGTCTTTTGAAGGGTACGGTGATCCGCCACCTTGTGCTCCCTTCATGCCGCCATGACAGCATCAGCATCATGGAATGGATCGCGGAAAATACTTCTCCGGATTCAGTTCTCGTCAGCATTATGAATCAGTATACTCCGTTCAGCTTCATCGGTGATGATACTCCGGAGCTGAAACGCAGAGTTACAAAAATGGAGTACAACAGCGTGGTGCGTCGGGCTGCTGAGCTGGGTCTCAACGGTTTCACACAGGAAAAAGCCTCCGCCAGTGAGCAGTATGTTCCGGATTTCGACCTCTCCGGACTTTGATTCTTGAAACTCAAAAAAATATTATCGAAAAACAATAAAAACCTATTGACAAATAATATTTTGTGTGGTATACTGTACTCATAAAACATAAAGGAGCTCTATTTTATGTGGAACAAAAATAAATCACTTTTTCTCTCCCGGATACTCACCGCAGTAGCCGCCGGACTTTTCTTCCTTACGCTTTTTTTCATTCCATCTATCGCTCAGTGGTATGAGGATTTCTCTGATACTATCGGTCTCCTCAGCAGTAAAAGCGTAGTTATCCCCATGTGCATCGGTCTCTATATCGTCGAGGCTATGGCGTTCATCTGCCTGTGGTCTCTTCATGTGCTTCTTCGCAATATCAGCAGAAATAAGGTGTTCATTCCCGAAAATACTTCCTGCCTGCGCCGCATCTCATGGACGCTTATGCTCGCAGGTGCTGCCTTCGCAGGTATCGGTATATGGCGCTCTATCTGCCTTTTCCCTGCTGTATGCGTTGTTATGCTCGGTCTCGTTATCCGCGTGCTGAAGAACGTTTTCGAGGAAGCTGTTGAGATTAAGTCTGAAAATGACTTCACTATTTAAGGAGGATATGCTATGCCTATTATCGTTAACCTTGATGTCATGATGGCTAAAAGAAAAATGTCCTCTCAGGAACTCGCTGAAAAGATCGAGATCACTAATGCTAACCTTTCTATCCTTAAAACCGGTAAGGCTAAGGCTGTGAGATTCTCTACGCTGGAAAAAATATGCGATGTTCTTGAATGTCAGCCCGGAGATATACTGGAGTTCAGAAAAAGTGAATGATTCGGAGGTCCATTCATGAAAATCTCAGCTTTATTTACTGTCGCAGCTGTTGTCGCCTGTACGGCTGTTTCCTGTGGCTCTTCACTGAAATGTCCGGATGATCCGGTTATTTTCAGCACTAAAGAAAATGGTGAATACCTCTCCATTATCCGTGATGATAAGGAGTTCGTACCGTTCTGCGCCGGCAGCAGGACTCAGATGGATCAGTGCCTCGGTTATTACCTCGACGGAGATCGGAAAGTATTCATTTGCAGCCTGAAAATGCAGTCTCCTGACGAGTGGATCATCGATTACGCCGGCGAGGATCACAGCGGTCTTATGATCTACCGCGAGAAGAATACAACTAATATCCCTCATGGTCTGTACTCGGACTATAAGTGGAACAAGTAGTCAGGAGGCTGAATTATGGATACCAATAATATGTCCGTTATCGAGAAAAAAGAAACTGCGGCTAAGCCGTCAAAGTCTATCAGCTATTCCTCTAAGGACTGCGTTCTTGCAGCTGTTGTTGCTGTGATCGCTATAGTTTTTATGCGCGTTATCATCTGGAAGCATCTTGGCTTCCTTGCTACCGGTCTGTTCGCCGGTCTGACCACTGCTTCGGTCATTTACCTCCGCAGCAGCGGTTTGCATTTCTCTCCTCTGAATAAGGCTATTACCGCTGTGCTGTATGCATTTTCTGTGGTATTCTCCATTACCGATAACGGTACTGTTTTCGCCCTCGATACCCTGTTCCTTATTATCGGTACTGCTTACCTTTTTTTCTCCGTTACCAACGAAAAGAAGGATATTGAACGCTTCCTTATCATCGCTTTGTTCAAGTCCCTGATGGAGGTACCATTGAGCAGATTAGGCGCTCAGCTCAGCATAACTGCTGATGCTGCCGGAAAATCCAAGAACGGCAGCCGCTTCAGATCGGTGATCATCGGACTTATTGTTACTGTTCCGCTGACTGCTATCATCGGTACTCTCCTTATGTCCGCAGATGCCGGCATGGAGTCTATGCTCACCAATGTTCTGGAGACTGTTTTTACTGACGATATTGAGACTTTCATCTATCAGCTCTGTATCGCGTTCCCGTTTTCACTCTACCTCTTCGCTATTATGTATAACCACGTCTATAACAAGGACGTAAGCCGCATCGATCAGGAAGGCGCTGAAAGATACATCGACAGTACAAGATGCATTCCCAATATGGTGATGTATACCGCTGTTACTCCGGTTCTTGTACTCTATGTGATGTTCTTCTTCTCTCAGGCTTCTTATTTCCTCTCCTCCTTCAATCATTCCCTGCCTCAGGGCTATAGCTATGCTGAGTACGCCCGCCGCGGTTTCTTTGAGCTCTTCTGGATAACCCTCATCAACCTCATTATCCTCATCTTCATGAACTATCTGGCTAAACGGGGCGGCAGAAATAAACCACTTTGCCTGAAAATTTATAACGTGATCCTCTCTGTGTTCACTCTCGTTCTCATAGCTACTGCTGTAAGCAAGATGATCATGTATATCTCTGCTTTCGGCCTTACTGAGCTGAGACTGTATACCACATGGTTCATGGTGCTGTGTGCTGTACTCTTTGTGTTCATCATCATCAAGCAGTTCTCGTTTGAGTTCAGATTCGCACGCTGGACTGTGTTCACATTCACATTTATGTTCGCTCTACTCTGCTTCACAAGAACCGATGCTCTCATTGCCCGCTTCAACATATCTATGTACAACTCAGGCTACCACGAAGAGCTGGATACCGATGTGTTCTATAATATGTCCGATGACGCTGTCCTGACTGCTGTCGATATGGGCGCTCTCAGGGCTGAGGACGTCAGGGAACACTATGATGGCTGGAGATTCGATGATGATTCTGCTCAGTATAATTTCTCTTCCCTTATGCTTGCAGACAGACTGAAGTGAATCCCGACATTTGCTATAAAGCTGAAAATACCGCTGCCCGATAACATTATCGGACAGCGGTATCGCTTTTTTTAGAACCTGTCCACATAGGGTGAATGTACGGATTTTCAGGCAAAATTTGACGAAAAGACGTGCATGAATCCCTATGTGGTCAGGTTCTTATTTCATGTAGGACTCCGGCAGCTTCGTTATGGCTTTTACGTCATATCGCTGTATCGACAGGGAGTCGTTTGCAGTTATCCCGTCTCCGTGATTGTATACGTCTGCTGCCTTCTGTGCGCGCTCATCAAGGGGATACTTATCCTCGTTGGCTACAAATTGCAGTATCGCCAGTGCGTCTGCGAGAGTTACCTTTCCGTCGCCGTTTACATCGCCCCATACTATGTCCTCTTCTGTTGAGGCTGTTGTTGCTGTGGTCGCCGGTTTTGTTGACGGTGCTGTTGTGGTCTTGGGAGTTTCTCCGCTTCCGGTTATCGGATACTTTTTCAGGTCAGGAAGCTCGTCAAGAGTTATGCAGTAATCACTGGTGTATATCTCCTTCAGATTGTCCGCAGGATTGTTCTGCTCACTGGTAAGATAATTCTTGTACCACGGGCAGAAATACAGCCATGCTGCACGGTCGTTGAGCAGATTCTCCAGCGATGGTATCGAATCGTTCTCAGACATCGTTACCATCTTCTTGCAGTCAGTCAGCTGTACAAGGCTGTAGAAGGTCGATGCTATTGAACTGAGATTCGGAAGTCCGTCCATTGCGTTGTATTTGTCACAGCCTATCATATCCACTACGTCATCACCGGGATACCACTCTGCTGCGGCAGGGGAGGTCGAGCTTGTCCATACCCAGATGAGGTTGTCAAGTCCGTATTCCTCCGTGAATTTCTTGTACATCAGTCTGTACAGCTCCTTGCAGGCCTCCGGACCCTCTGCGCCCCACCAGAACCATGCTCCCTCTGCTTCGTGGAGCGGTCTCCAGAGTATGGGTACATCTGCGTCCTTCATCTTTTTCAGCTCAACTGCGATCGCGTCCAGATCTGCCATTATCTGTTCGTGCTCCCATGTGCCCTCCTTCAGCGCATTCTTTATGCTGAATGTGGTGAACGGAGTGTTGCCTGTGGACTCAACATAGAACGCTACATTGCTCTTTGTCTTGTCTGTGGGAACGTTCCAGTGCCATGTGACTGTGGCTATTCCCTTGTATTCGTTTACCCACTGTATCACACGCTCAGGTGCATGGTCAGTCCAGTTGGTATTGGACCTGTACGCCAGCAGATCGATTCCGCGTATTGCAGGTGTCTTTCCTGTGACTTTCTTGATGTACTCGAACTCCTCCTCGTTGTCCTTGATGAAGTTCTCGGGGTCGTTCCAGAGGTTGTAGTTGTGGTCACCGCAATACTCCTGCTGTCCGGCGATGATGTGGTTGCCGTACTGGTCACAGAGGTAGTTGAACAGGCGCTTTGCAGACTCCGATGCGTTGGGATTGGAAAGCTCTCTGTCCGGAGTGAGATGACTGAGCTTCTCACTTGCCGGCTTTATGGTGAGATAGTCGTAGTATGCGTATCCCCAGTAAGCCTTCAGCTCAATGGTGTTCTTGCCCTTTTTTAGCATTACTACTCCGCCGGATGTCTCTTCAAATTTCAGATTGTGCGGGAAAGTGAGTTCGCCCTGATTCACTCCGTTTACGTTAAGATACTGCACCTTCTTGTTCGGGTCAGAGGGCTCGCAGTAGCATATGCTCAGTTCATATAGTCCGTCAGCCGGTACCTCGACTTCGACACTGAGGGTAGTGCCTTTCTGACCAAGATACGCAAATCCTTTGCCGCTGAAGCTGGTCATGTCCATCTCTTCACCGGTACCGTCCTCCTGAGTGTTGCCCTTCCAGCCTTCGGTGTAAAACTTTCCGCCGCTGGTCTTGCCGTCCTCAAACTCGTACTTCTGCACGGCATCTGCTGCCGTAGTATTCACACTTGCAGAGGGAGCAAGTGATGAACAAGCAAAAGTCATTCCTGCTGCAAGTGCTGTGCAGACAGTTCTTTTAATTAAATGATTCATGCTTTTATCCTCCTTTGAACATATTATTCTATTTTATAGTTTACCACATTCCCTTAGAATAGTCAATTGATAATTCTCACGAATTATACTTAAATTATTTTCCTTTAAGCTGACGCCGTGATGCTCAGTAAGCTGTCCGTACAAAAAATGTCCCGAAGCGTTACGTTTCGGGACAGTGCATATGTTCATTTGCTCATTTCTTTCATCAGCGCTGAAAGTGCAGAGGGTACTCCTCTTGCATTCCTTACGCTGTATACTCCCAGCTCACGCATACGGTCAAGACTTATCTCTCCGCGTGTGAACCTGTGCTCCAGCCGCAGCCGCATGGACTCACGGATATTCTTTCCGTCTCCGGAAAAGCTGAACGGGATACCGGTCTCTTCAACTGCGCATCTGTACATAACTGACGATATTGGTGCACCTACGTAGATGTACACCGTATCGCCTGCCTTTATGCTATTGCTGTGATGCCACATGATCGTTTCGCTCTGCGAAAAGCCTTCCTCAAGATCATAGACCTTCGGATTTGCCGGTATCAGCCAGTCCTTGTTTTCTGCATCTGCTGATGCTTCCGCTTTGCTGCGGGTCAGCGCATAGCTCATATCTATCATGGACTGTACCTGTTCAGTACTCATTGTACCGTCCAGCAATATGGTCAGCCAGCTCTTCTTGTTCATGTGGTACGCCGGATAGATACCCTCCATCATACGGAATGAACCCGTCATAAGCTGGTCGCATTTTACGTTGAGTATGTCCGTATCTCCGCCTTCAAGTCCCAGCTTGCTGCGGCTGATATTCATTATCAGTCCAAACCATTTGCGGTTATCACTGTGGCGGAATACTGCTGCGTCCGGAGTACTGCGCCAGAGATACTCCGGCTCACTGCTGTATTTTTTACGGATATACTCCGTTATCTCTTCTCTTTGGTTCATTTCTTCCGCAGTACCGCAATTGCTCCGTAGTGGCGGATAGTGAACTCCTCGGGAGCTATATTGCGCAGAAGTTCCATATTCTCCTTCTCCCATGCTGCTATCTGCTCAGGTTCAAGTGATGCGCCTATTCCACGGCAGGCCTTTAGTCTTCCGTTCCAGCTCTCACGGGTAAATGGTACGTCAAGATAGTACTCATCATGATATTCCAGCTCAAACAGTCCGTTGTAATCGTCCGGTATGTATATCGGGTGGACCGTCTCACCGCCACCTGTCCAGCCGGGACTGTATCTGAGTATCAGCTTCTCGCATTCTCCGGCTATCTTGTCCTCCTCCGGCAGCCATGCCATGTACAGCGGTACTATACAGCCGCCGTCTTTCAGCATTCTGTGGAATACTGCCGCCAGCTTCTTGTGGTCGAAATACCAGAAGCACTGACAGGCTGTTATTATATCGAATGTGCCGTCAGGAAAACTCAGCTCCTCTGCCGGACTGGCGATATACTCTATGTTCTTGCCTGCGGAGAGCAGCTTTGCCTGTTCTATCTGCTCAGGTGCAATGTCTGCTCCGGTCCATTCTGCGCCGCAGCTGTACATATTGCGCGGAAGTACTCCTGTACCTGTTCCGAGGTCAAGTACTTTCTGTCCACTGATGCAGAGTCCGCGGTCTGTGATGCGGCTGTAGAACTCCGGTGGGTATATGTCACGGTATTTTGCATAGTCTCCGGAAGTTCTGCCCCAGTCGAATGCCTTGCCGCCGTCAATGTTCTTGTCTCTTATCTCCATTGTTAAACCTCCTGTACTATAATATTTTACATTATAACACAAATGCAGACTCATTACAAGTCTGCATTCGTGCTCATTCTCATCTATATTCATTCATGCTCATTCTCATCTATAGGCAACACCGCACAAAGACCGCCTGACGTCTTTGTACTGAATCTGCTTGGATATTTTCCGTCATCTTGCACAGAAATCCCTT